>NZ_JBHVUQ010000006.1:0-102302 GCF_042884105.1 Streptomyces sp. NPDC058157 | reverse complement strand
CCGCCTGCGCACCGAGGCCGCCGAACAGGCCGACCGCCTCATCACCGAGGCCACCGCCGAAGCGGAACGCCTCACCGAGGAGACCCGCGCGGCCAGCGAGCTGACGGCCGCCGAGGCCGAAGCCGCCGCCGACGCCACCCGCGCCGAAGCGGCGTCCGTCCTGGACGAGGCCCGCGCCGAAGCCAACCGCCTGCGCACCGAGGCCGCCGAACAGGCCGACCGCCTCATCACCGAGGCCACCGCCGAAGCGGAACGCCTCACCGAGGAGACCCGCGCGGCCAACGAGGCGACCGTCGGCGAGGCCGCGGACGCCGCGGAGGCCCTGCGCGCCGAGGCGGCGCAGACCCTGGACGAGGCCCGTGCGGACGCGGGCCGGATGCGCACGGAGGCCGCGGAGCAGGCCGACCGCCTGACCACCGAGGCCATCGCGGAGGCGGACCGGCTGACGGCGCAGGCGGCGGCGACGCTGGCCGCGGCCGAGCGGGATTCCGCCACGATCCTGGTCGACTCCCGCGCGGAGGGCGACCGGCTGATCGAGGAGACCCGCGCGGCGAACGAGCTGACGGTCGGCGAGGCCGCGGCGGAGGCGGACCGGCTGCGCGCCGAGGCGGCGCAGACCCTGGACGAGGCCCGCGCCGAGGGCGGCCGGATCATCGGCGAGGCCACCGCGGAGGCGGAGCGCGTCACGGTCGCGGCGAACGAGACCCTGGCGAGCGCCGAGCGGGAGGCGGAGCAGACCCTCGACGAGGCGCGCGCGGAGGGCAACCGGCTGCGCACGGACGCCGCCGAGCAGGCGGACCGGCTCATCACCGAGGCCGTGTCGGAGTCGGAGAAGCTCACCGAGCAGACCCGCAAGGACAACGAGCGCACGGTCGGCGAGGCGGCCGGCGAGGCCGAGCGGCTGCGGGCGGACGCGGCGGAGGCGCTGGCCTCGGCGCAGGAGCACGCGACGCGCACCCGTTCCGAGGCGGAGCGGGTCAAGGCGGAGGCCGCGACCGAGGCGGACCGTACCCGTACGGAGGCCCGCGAGGAGTCCGAGCGGGTGCTGGACGAGGCGCGCGAGGAGGCCAACAAGCGCCGCCGCGAGGCCGCGGAGCAGGTGGACCGGCTGATCACGGAGGCGGCGGCGGAGGCCGACAAGCTGACCTCCGACGCGGGCCGGCAGGCCCTGGCCGCCACGACGGCGGCGGAGGAGCAGGCCGACGCGATGGTGGACGCGGCGCGCAAGGAGGCCGCGCGGATCACCTCGGAGGCGACTGTCGAGGGGAACTCCCTGGTGGAGAAGGCCCGTACGGACGCGGACGAGCTGCTGGTCGGTGCGCGCACCGACGCCTCCGCCATAAGGGAGCGGGCGGAGGAGCTCCGTTCGCGCGTCGAGTCCGAGGTCGAGGAGCTGCACGAGCGGGCCCGCCGGGAGTCGGCGGAGCAGATGAAGTCGGCGGGCGAGCGCGTGGACAAGCTGGTCCGTGCGGCGACCGAGCAGAGCGCCGAGGCGGAGGCGAAGGCCAAGGAGCTGGTGTCGGACGCGAGCAGCGAGGCGAGCAAGGTCCGCATCGCCGCGGTGCGCAAGGCGGAGACGCTGCTCAAGGAGGCCGAGACGAAGAAGGCGGAGCTTTCCCGGCAGGCTGAGAAGGTGCTCGCGGAGGCCCAGGCCGAGGCGGAGCGGATCGTGGACGAGGGCCGGCGCGAGCTGGAGGTCCTGGTGCGCAGGCGCGAGGACATTCAGGCGGAGATCTCCCGTGTCCAGGACGTTCTTGAGGCGTTGGAATCATTCGAGGCACCTTCGGGTGGCGGAAAGCCCGCATTGGGCGGCCAGGGCGCGGGGGGCGTGAAGGCCGGCGCATCAGCGGGGTCCACTCGTTCGGGTGGCAAGGCGTCGGAGGGGTAGTCAGAACGCAGGATGTGTGCTTCTGAGGGAGGTTCAGTCGAAGGAGTGACAATCATTCCGTCGCCTTGCCACTCAAAAGGGGTGTCATTGTCCAGGGCAAACGCGGATTGACTCGATGACACGCCGCCCGGGCGCCTAGGATTCCCCTCAACACCTCACGTAGCACCTCATCGGTCTCATTCGACAGGAACCCCATGAGCGACACTTCCTCCCCCTTCGGCTTCGAGCTCGTGCGGCGTGGTTACGACCGCGGTCAGGTGGACGACCGCATTACCAAGCTGGTCTCCGACCGCGACAGCGCCCTAGGACGTATCAACTCTCTGGAAAAGCGGATCGAGGAGCTGCACCTCGAAACGCAGAACGCCCAGGCCCAGGTGAGCGACGCGGAGCCGTCGTACGCCGGGCTCGGCGCCCGGGTCGAGAAGATCCTGCGGCTGGCCGAGGAGGAGGCGAAGGACCTGCGCGAGGAGGCCCGTCGCGCGGCCGAGCAGCACCGTGAGCTGGCCGAGTCCGCCGCGCAGCAGGTGCGCAACGACGCGGAGTCGTTCGCGGCGGACCGGAAGTCGAAGGCGGAGGACGAGGGCGTCCGCATCGTCGAGAAGGCGAAGGGGGACGCCGCGACCCTGCGCGCCGAGGCCCAGAAGGACGCCGCCTCCAAGCGCGAGGAGGCCGACGCCCTCTTCGAGGAGACCCGCGCCAAGGCCGCCCAGGCCGCCGCGGACTTCGAGACCAACCTGGCCAAGCGTCGCGAGCAGTCCGAGCGCGACCTGGCCTCGCGTCAGCAGAAGGCCGAGAAGCGCCTCGCGGAGATCGAGCACCGCGCCGAGCAGCTGCGCCTGGAGGCCGAGAAGCTCCGCACGGACGCCGAGCGCCGGGCCCGCCAGACGGTGGAGACCGCGCAGCGCCAGGCCGAGGACATCGTGGCCGACGCCAACGCCAAGGCCGACCGCATCCGCAGCGAGTCCGAGCGCGAGCTGGCGGCGCTCACCAACCGCCGCGACTCCATCAACGCCCAGCTGACCAACGTCCGCGAGATGCTGGCGACGCTGACCGGCGCGGCCGTGGCCGCCGCCGGCTCCCCGATCGACGACGAGCCGGTCACCCGCGGCGTCCCGGCGCAGCAGAGCCGCTGACAACTCCCGTACGTCCGCGTGCGGATACACCCCCGTACGCATGCGGAGCTACCTACCGGTAGTCGAAATCGGGCATCCAGGGCCGTACATCACCATTTCGAGGTGGCGTACGGCCCTCCGGCGTTCTAGCGTGGCTCCATGATCGAGCTAGAGGGCCTCACGAAACGATTCGGCGCGAAGACCGCCGTCGACAACCTCAGCTTCCAGGTCAAACCGGGGGCGGTGACCGGCTTCCTCGGCCCGAACGGGGCGGGGAAGTCGACGACCATGCGCATGATGCTGGACCTCGACAATCCGACCAGCGGCACGGTCCGGATCGACGGGAAGCACTACCGGGACCTCAAGGAACCGCTGAAGCACATCGGAGCGCTGCTGGACGCCAAGGCCATGCACGGCGGGCGCAGCGCCTACAACAACCTGCTCTGCCTCGCCGAGTCGAACCGGATCCCCAAGCGCCGGGTGGCCGAGGTGCTGGATCTGGTCGGGCTGACGCCGGTGGCACGGAAGAAGTCGAAAGGATTTTCGCTCGGAATGGGCCAACGGCTGGGAATCGCCGCTGCCCTGCTGGGTGATCCGGAGATCCTCATGTTCGACGAACCCGTCAATGGTCTGGACCCGGAGGGAATTCTCTGGATCCGAAATCTCATGAAGGGTCTGGCGTCGGAAGGAAGGACGATCTTCGTCTCCTCCCATCTGATGAGCGAAATGGCGCTGACCGCAGACCATTTGGTGGTGATCGGACAGGGAAGGCTCCTCGCCGACTTGTCGATGGCGGATTTCATCCACCAGAACTCCCGCAGTTACGTACGGGTGCGCTCCCCGCAGCAGGAACGCCTCAAGGACGTCCTGCACGAGGCCGGCATCGACGCGATCGGCGTCCCCGCCACCGGAGTCCTGGAAATCGACGGCGTCCCGAGCGAGCAGCTCGGCGAACTCGCCGCCCGGCACCAGATCGTGCTGCACGAACTCAGCCCCCAACGGGCTTCACTGGAGGAAGCGTTCATGCGCATGACGGCGGATTCCGTCGAGTACCACGCCCACGCCCCCCGAGAGGCCGGTGCGTGACCGTGGCCGCCTTCCCCGCCGTCCTCCGCTCCGAGTGGACCAAGATCCGCACCGTCGCCTCCACCACCTGGACCCTGGCCACCGCGCTGGTCGTCACGGTCGGGCTCGGCGCGCTGCTGTGCTCCTTCACCGCGGCCCGCTTCAAGGACATGACCCCCGCCGACAAGCTCACCTTCGACCCGATCATGATCAGCTTCGCCGGCATGTCCCTCGGCCAGCTCGCCATGATCGTCTTCGGCGTCCTCGTCGTCGGCACCGAATACGGCTCGGGCATGATCCGCACCTCGCTGGCCGCCGTGCCGCGCCGCGGGACCTTCCTGCTCGGCAAGCTCACGGCCGCCACGGCCCTCGCCCTCGTCGTGGGCCTGGCCACCAGCTTCCTGTCGTTCTTCGTCGGCCAGGCGCTCCTGGGCGACCACGGCACGGACCTCGGCCGCGAGCACGCCCTGCGCGCGGTGGTCGGCGCCGCCCTCTACATGGCGCTGATCGCCCTGTTCTCGATGGGCGTGACCACGCTCCTGCGCAGCTCGATCCTCGCGCTCGGCATCCTGATGCCGTTCTTCTTCCTGATCTCGAACATCCTCCACGCCTTCGCCGCGACCCGGAAGGTGGCCCAGTACTTCCCGGACCAGGCCGGCTCCAAGATCATGGAGACCGTCCCGGACGCCCTGAACCAGGTCCAGGCCCCGTACGGGCCCTGGGGCGGGCTCGGGATCATGGCGCTGTGGGTGCTCGCCGCCGTGGCCGGCGGCTACCTCGTCCTCAGGAGGCGGGACGCCTGAGCGCGGGTCCGCCTCAAGGCGGACGTCCCGCGTACTACGGGAAAACCCCGGGCCGGATCTCAGGGAGAGCTCAGGGATCCGGCCCCGGCGGGAACCGGCCGGGGCTCGATATCCTCTTAAGGAACAGGCGGACGAGAGCCGTCCGGGGCCGACAAGGGGCAGCACGATGATCGAGGCCGTCGGCCTGACGAAGCGATTCGGCAGCAAGACCGCCGTCGACCAGCTGTCCTTCCAGGTCAAGCCCGGCCACGTGACCGGCTTCCTCGGGCCCAACGGCTCCGGCAAGTCGACCACCATGCGCATGATCCTCGGCCTCGACCGGCCCACCTCCGGTCACGTCACGATCAACGGCCTCCCCTTCCGGGAGCTGCCGAACGCCCAGCGGCACGTCGGCGCCCTGCTCGACGCCAAAGCCGTGCACGGCGGCCGCCGGGCCCGCACCCACCTGCTGGCCATCGCCCAGCTCTCCGGGATCCCCGAGAAGCGGGTGGACGAGGTCCTCGGCGTGGTCGGCCTCCAGGCCGCGGCCCGCCAGCGGACGAAGGGCTTCTCGCTCGGCATGGGCCAGCGGCTCGGCATCGCGGCCGCCCTCCTCGGCGACCCGCAGGTGCTCCTCTTCGACGAGCCGGTCAACGGCCTCGACCCCGAGGGCATCCTCTGGGTCCGGAACCTGATGCGCCGGCTCGCCGCCGAGGGCCGCACCGTCTTCGTCTCCTCGCACCTGATGAGCGAGATGGCCCTGACCGCCGACCACCTGATCGTGATCGGCCGGGGCCGGCTGCTGGCCGACATGAGCACCCAGGAGTTCATCACCCACAACTCGGCCGGATTCGCGCGGGTCCGCGCCGCCGACGGGGACCCCGCGGCCCGCACGACCCTGGCGACCGCCCTGACCGCGGCGGGCGGCCGGGTGCTCCAGGAGTCCGACGGGGCACTGCGCGTCACCGGGCTGGAGCTCCCGCGGATCAGCGACCTCGCGCACGGGGCCGGCGTACGGCTGTGGGAGCTGTCCCCGCACCGGGCCTCGCTGGAGGAGGCCTACATGCGGATGACGCAGGCCTCCGTCGAGTACACCTCCCGCGAGGACC
Organism: Streptomyces sp. NPDC058157; assembly: GCF_042884105.1. Taxonomy (NCBI): domain Bacteria; kingdom Bacillati; phylum Actinomycetota; class Actinomycetes; order Kitasatosporales; family Streptomycetaceae; genus Streptomyces; species Streptomyces sp. NPDC058157. The sequence goes on along the minus strand of NZ_JBHVUQ010000006.1, from coordinate 96,346 downwards.
CCCGCGCCGAGCTGTGGGAGCCCGAGCCGCTGACCGTCCCCGCCTGGGAGGACGGGCCCGCCCCGGAGGTGGCCCCCGAGACCGCGGCGAGCTTCTTCGCTCCCCCGCCCCCCGGATCCGAGCAGCGGCCGTTCCTCATGCCGGACAGCGCCGCCGACCTGGCCCCCTCCCCCCAGCACACCCCCGAGGACCCCCGATGACCACCACCCCCGCCGGGAAGCCGACGGCGAGCGCGACCGCGCCCGACGGGTCCGGGCCGGGCGGGTCCGGCGCCTACAGTTCGCCGCTGCCCACCCCGCGCCCGCACCTGGGGCACGCACTGGCCTCGGAGTGGACCAAGCTGACCTCCGTGCGCTCCACCCTGTGGACGCTCGGCTCCCTCGTGGCCCTGGTCGTCGGCGTCGGCATGCTCGCCGTGGTGCAGACCGCCTCCCGGGACTACGCGAGCCTGCCCTACCCGGCCCCCGCCCTCTTCGGGCTGATGGTCGGGCAGATCGCCGTGATCGTGCTCGGGGTGCTGACGATCTCCTCCGAGTACGGCACGGGCCTGATCCGCACCACCCTCACCGCCGCCCCCGACCGGCTGCGGGTGCTCACCGCCAAGTACCTGGTCTTCGGCACCACCGCCTTCACCACCATCAGCTGCTCGGTGGGTTTCGTGGGCCTGTGGGCGGCCGTCCTGCACAGCGGGCCCGCCGCCGGGCCGCACGGCCTCGCCGAGTGGGCGGGGGCGCTGGCCGGCTGCTTCTACGTGACCCTGCTGGGCCTGCTCGCGCTGGCCGTCGGGGCACTCGTGCGGCACTCGGCGGGCGCCATCGCGGTGATGCTCGGCGTGGTCACCATGCCCCCGGTGCTCGGGGCGATACTGACGGCCTGGCCGGTGACCAGCGGGCTGGGCACGCTCGTGCTCCGCTACAACGCGCCCGTCGGGCTGTTCCAGCTGTTCGGGGTGCAGGACAGCGCGGTGGGCGGCGCGACCATGCCCAGCGACGTGGCCCAGTTCACGCTGATCCTGCTGGTGACGGCCGGGGCGATCGCCGCCTCCTACGCCGTCGTCGGCCGCCGGGACGTCTGAGCGCCGGGGGCCGCGCGGATCAGTACCGCGGCGCGTTGCGGGACCGCTGCACCTTCGAGGTGCGGCGGTCCTTCGCGTTCCAGCAGGCCTTGTGCCAGTGCCGGCGGTCGTCCACGCCGCCGTACTCGGGCCAGGCCACCACGTGCGGGGTGCCCGAGGGGATCTCCTGGTCGCAGCCTGGGCAGCGGTAGCGCTTGCCCGCCGCGCTGGCGCCCGCCACGTGCCGGACCTTCCACTCCTCGCCCAGGTACTCCTCGGTGCGCTCCAGTCCGTACCGGTCGTAACCGGAGGCGGGCCGTTCGTCCGGGGTCTCGCCGCCCCTGGGGCGGTTGTGGCGCGGTGACACGTATACCTCACGAAGGGGCGGCGGGCGGTGACTTTCTCCCAGACTACGCGCAGCGAAGCGGGGTACCCGCAGGGTGTTCGTGGAAGGCCCTCCTCCGAACGGAACTGGCCCGACTATCTCAATAACTTTCCTGTCAGGCCGTGCCTTTGGCACGTGTCAGACGTTGTTGCCAGGAGACGTCGACGCCGTCGACGAGCCACGAGCCGGTCCACCTGGGGGAGGCCGCGCCAGCCGCGAGGAGGCCAAGGGCGATGCGGGTAGGAGCGTTTGTACTGGCGGCCCAGTTCCCGGGCCAGGGGCAGGGGGAGGCGCTGCACCGGGCGGTGCGGACCGCCGAGGTGGCCGAGGAGGCCGGGCTCGACTCGGTCTGGCTCGCCGAACACCACTTCATCCCGTACGGGGTCTGCCCGTCGGCGGTGACGCTGGCGGCCCTGCTGCTGGGGCGGACCCGGCGGCTGCGGGTGGGGACGGCGGTGAGCGTCCTGCCGAACACGCATCCGGTGGCCCTCGGGGAGCAGGCGGCCCTGCTGCACGTCACCTCCGGCGGCCGGTTCACCCTCGGGGTGGGCAGGGGCGGGCCGTGGGTGGACCTGGAGGTGTTCGGGGGCGGGCTGGACGCGTACGAGAACGGGTTCCCCGAGGACCTCGACCTGCTCCGGCGCTGGCTGGCCGAGCCCCGGGTGGGGGGGGCCGGCGGGCGGCACGGCTTCCGCGAGGTGGCCGTCGTACCGCGCCCGGACGAGGCCCTGGACGGGGACGGGACGGGGCCGGAAGTGATCGTCGCCTGCACCTCCCCGGCCTCGGTGCGCATGGCCGCGCGGCGCGGGCTGCCGATGCTGCTGGGCATGCACTGCGGGGACGAGGACAAGGCGGGGATGGTCGCGCTGTGGCGCGAGACCGCCCTGGCGGCGGGGCACGCGCCGGAGGCCGTACGGGCGGCCGGGCACGTGTCGGCCGGGGTGTGCCAGCTGGCGGACCGGACGGCGGACGCCCGCGAGACGCTGCTCAAGGCGATGCCGGGCTGGCTCCGGCAGGGCCTCGACGCGTACGAGACGGTGGACGGCCGCCCCCGCGCGATGCGCGACCCGCACGCCTATACGGAGCTGCTGTGCGACCTGCACCCCGTCGGCACGCCGGAGCTGGCGGCGGACCGGCTAACGGCCACCTCGGAGCGCACGGGCATCACGCGGTTCGCGCTGCTGACGGAGGGGTCCGGCGACCTCGCCGCGACGGAGGAGAACGTCCGGCGCCTCGGCGCGGAGGTCCTGCCCCGGCTGGTGTGACCGGCCGGCCCGGCCTGGGCTGCCGCTCCGGCCTCAGTCGCACCTCCCGCGACACGGAGCGGCAGCGCGTACCGGTACCGCTAGCAGTCGCGCAGTTCCGGCGACTGGTTGAGCAGCTGGCCGCGGATCGAGGTGAACTTGGCCAGCCGGTCGTCCACCGAGGGGTCCAGCGGGAACACCGCGACGCGGTGGCAGTTCTGGAAGGCCAGGCGCACCCCGAAGTGCCGCTGCAGCGCACCCCGTATCGCGTCACTCGCGAGCGCGCGCAGCAGCTGGCCGCGCGCCTGCTCGTCCGGCGGCGGCGTCTGGTTGTCGGCGAACTCTCCGCCCTCAACCTCCAGCTGGGCCGTCAACGAGCTGATCATCTCCCATGCGTAAGGCAGGGAGGTCCGGACGCAGTCGACGAAGGCGGCTTCGTCGACCTCGCCTCGCTCGGCCTGTTCGAGTAGGGCCGGTGAGACGTCGAGCGACATGGGTTCTCCTCTCGTGACCCCGGCGTTCTGGGTCGCCGGAGTCGTACGGGCAGGGAAGGAGGCCGCGACGCAGTGTGCACGCTCGGCAACCTCCTGCTCACCACGGTAGGCGCCCACCGGGTGGCGCACCAGGAGAATGCGCATACAACGCGCCATCGGCGAACGGGGCTTTCAGGGGCGAATCGCGTGAAGGCCCGTCGGTCGAGTAGCGTTGCCGACCATGCGTCTCGTCATTGCCCGCTGCTCCGTCGACTACGCGGGTCGGCTCACCGCCCATCTGCCCTCGGCACCCCGTCTGATCCTCGTGAAGGCCGACGGCAGTGTCTCGATCCACGCGGACGACCGGGCGTACAAACCGCTCAACTGGATGTCCCCTCCGTGCACCCTCAAGGAGGGGAGCGGGGACGACGGACACGTCTGGACCGTCGTCAACAAGGCGGGCGAGAAGCTCATCATCACCATGGAGGAGGTCCTCCACGACTCCTCCCACGAGCTGGGCACCGACCCGGGCCTGATCAAGGACGGCGTCGAGGCGCACCTCCAGGAGCTGCTGGCCGACCGCATCGAGACGCTGGGCGAGGGCTACACGCTGATCCGGCGCGAGTACATGACGGCGATCGGCCCCGTGGACATCCTGTGCCGGGACGCCTCGGGCGCGACGGTGGCGGTGGAGATCAAGCGGCGCGGGGAGATCGACGGCGTCGAGCAGCTGACCCGCTACCTGGAACTGCTGAACCGCGACCCGCACCTGGCGCCGGTGCGCGGGGTGTTCGCGGCGCAGGAGATCAAGCCGCAGGCGCGGGTTCTGGCCAATGACCGGGGCATGGACTGCGTGGTCCTGGACTACGACGCCCTGCGCGGCATCGAGGACGACAAGCTGCGGCTGTTCTGACGGGCGCGGACGACGAAGGCCGGCGGGGCTGGATCGATCCAGCCCCGCCGGCGTCTTTTCCGGGGCACACCCCCAGCCCCGCCGACGCTTGATGTGCGCGGTCAGGGGCGGAGCCCACGCCACACCCCCAGCCCCGCCGGCGTTCGAGGCGCGGGGTCAGGGGCGGAGCCCACGCCACACCCCCAGCCCCGCCGGCGTTTGAGGCGCGGGGTCAGGGGCGGAGCCCCTGGGAACGGTGGAAGGGCGGGGAGGGGCAAGCCCCGCAGGGCCCCGCCCGGGAGGCGTCAGCTCGTCGTCGTCGTCGGGGATTGCGGGCCCGACGTGGGCGGCGTCGCGACCGCCGACGAAGCCGAACCCGACTGCGACTGGGACGGGCTCGGAGACGGCGGCGGGCTGACCGAAGCGGACGGACTCGGCGCCGACGAGCTCGGCGAGGGCCCGGGAGCGGGCGAGGACGCCGGGGGCTGGGACGAGGGGCTCCCGCTCGGCGTCGGGGCGGCGGAGGTGCCCCCGCTGTGACCCGGCTGCGGGCTGCCGGACCGGCCGGGGGTGGCCGCCGGGGCGGGGTCGGCCACCGCGTCGCCGCCGCCGGTGCCGGGCACCTGCGGGACGCGCGGGGACACCTGGGCCGAGGGGCTCGACGACACCGAGGGGGCCTCGGGGTCCTGCGTGCCGTCCGAGGCCAGGGCCAGGCCGATGACCGTGCCGAGCGCCGCGACCGTGAGCACCCCGGCCGCCCCGAGCAGTGCCGTGCGGCGCCGCCGGGCCGGACCGGGCGGGGCCGGGCGCGGACCGGTGAGGCGCGGGGGCGCCGGCCGGGTGGGCGCGGGCGGCGGGAAGGCGCTGCCGAAGACCGCCGCGAGGTTCTTGGGAGTCTCCGGCGGCGGCAGCTGGGCCCGCCGGATCACCGGGTTGACCTGGGTGACGGCCTCGGAGCCGCGCGCGGGGGTCGTGGCGGCGGGCTTGGTGCGCTTGGTGGGCGCGGCCGCAGGTGACTTCGCCAGGGACGCCGCGGCCCCGGCCACGGGAGCCGCCGCCGCCTCCTTCGCCCCGGTGGCGGACGGACGCACCGCGGACGAGCCGGCCCGACCAACGGGCGGGAACGGCGCACGGGCATCCGTCCCGGCGGCGGGCAGGGGCTTCACGGGGGTGTCCGTCCGCCCAACCGGCGGGAATGGCACGCGGGCATCCGCACTGGCGGCCGGCAGGGGCGTCGCAGGCGTGTCCGTCCCCCCAAGCGGCGAGAACGCCGCACGGGCATCCGCACCGGCGGCCGACGGAGGCGTCACGGGAGCGCTCGCCCCGCCGACCGACGGGAACGGCGCACGCGCCTTCGCACCGGCGGCCGGCAAGGGCGTCGTCGGGTCGGACGACCCGACGGCGGGCAGAGGCGTCGCAGGCGTGTCCGTCCCCCCAAGCGCCGGGAACGCCGCACGGGCATCCGCACCGGCGGCCGGCAAGGGCGTCGTCGGGTCGGACGACCTGGCGGCAGGCGGGAACGGCGCGCGCGCGTTCGTCCCGGCGGCCGGCAGGGGCGTCGTGGGATCGTTCGTCCCCGCGACGGCCGGGAACGGCGAGCGCGCCTTCGCACCGGCGGCCGGCAAGGGCGTCGTCGGGTCGGACGCACCGGCGGCGGGCGGGAACGGCGTGCGGGCCTTCGTGCCGGCGGTCGGCAAGGGTGTCGTGGGGGCGGTCGCCCCGGCGGCGGGGTGCGGGGGCTTGCCCAAGGGGAGGGGGCGGGTGGGGCCGTCGGGGTCAGGGGTCGGTGGGGCCTCCAGGCGCAGGGGCGGGGAGGCGGCCGGGCCGAGGGCCTCGCGGTCGGTGACCAGGGCCAGCGCGCGCCGCCCGGCGACGGTCCCCCGCTTGTCCGCGAGCGCGCCCCGCAGCCCGATCGAGGCCTCCAGCTCGGCCCGGGCCCGGTCCAGGCGCCCCTCGCACAGCGCGAGTACGCCCAGCTCGTGGTGGAAGTACGCCTGTTCGGCGACCTCCCCCGCCTTCCGCGCGGCCTCCGCCCCCGCCCGCAGCACCCGCTCCCAGGCGTCCCAGTGCAGCGAGGCCTCGAAGGCCGGGGCGGCCGTGCGGGCCAGGAGGACGGCGGCCACCACATCGGCCCCGGCCAGCGCCGCGAGCACCGCGTCGGCCTCGGCCGCGACCCGCTCCGGGGTGACCGAGGAGTGGCCGGTCCACCAGGCGTAGTGCCGGGCGGCGGTGCGCGCCTCCTCGGCGCCCGAGCCCCCGTACCCGGCCTCCTCCAGCTGCCGCGCGACCCCCTCGGCGAGGCGGTAGCGCGGTCCGGCCGGGCTGATCAGCCCGCAGGCGAGCAGCTCGGCCACGGCCGTGTCCGCGTGGGTGTCGCCGACCAGCGCGGGCAGGTGCGCGGGGTGCGGGAGTTCCCCGCCCAGCGCGCAGGCCGTCCGCAGGGCGGCCCGGGCCGACTCGCTCACCCGGGAGGCCAGCAGCGCGGCGGGGGCGGCCGCCTGGGCCAGGGTGGGCAGCGGTACGGGGGCCGGGTCGCGCGGGCGCTCCTCGAAGACCCCGGGCTCCTCGTCCTCGTCCCCGGCGGCGGCGCTCCCGTTCAGCTCGTCGCGCTGGCGCAGCAGCGCGGCCGCCTGCACGAAGCTCAGCGGCAGCCCCTCGGAGGCGAACCGCAGGTCCCCGGCCCAGGCCGTCTCCGCCTCGGTCAGGGGGCGCCCGGTGAGCGCCTCCAGCAGCTGTGTGGCGCCGGTGCGGCCGAGGCCGCCGAGGAACACCTCGTCCAGGTGGGAATCGTCCGAGGGCGCCTTGGCGTCGGGGGTGGCGGCGAGCAGGTAGGCGCACTCGGGGGTGGCGCGCAGCAGCTCGTCCAGTGCGGGGCCGCCCAGCTCCAGGTCGTCGAGGAGGACGATGGCGCCGATCTCCCGGACCCGGGCCAGCAGGGCCGTCCGGTCGGGGCGGCGGCCGGCGGTGTCGTACACGGTGGCGTAGAGGGCGTGGAGCAGCTCGGCCGGCTGCTGCTGGCCGTACCCGCTGAGCCGGACCACGCCGTCGGGCGCGAGGTCGGCGCAGGCCCGGGCGACGGCGTCGAGCAGCGAGGTGCGGCCGGATCCGGCGGGCCCGGTCAGGCGGACCGAGCGGCCGCGCTGGAGCAGCCGTACGAGCCGCTCCAGCTCCTCGGCCCGCTCCAGCAGCGGCCGGTCGGGAACGGGCGGCCCGGGCAGGGCGGGGGGCCGCGCGGCACTGTCACGGGCGGCACGGGAGGCGGCGTCGCGCTTGGCGGGACGGCGGTCGGGGTCCGGGCCGGTACCGGGCCGGTGGGGTTCGATCTCGCTGCCGTCGACGGGGTTGACGGTGAGGGTGAACTCCCCGGCGGTCAACGTCACGACCCTCGCGGGCCCGACGGGCAGCGACGGCACCCCCGCCCCGGCGGACACCCCGCCACCCGGGCCGGAAGTGCGCGCATCGGCCCGGCCGCCCGCGGCGGGGGTCCCGACCACGGCAGAGCCGACAACGGGCGCGGCGGCGGCACTCCCGGCACCGGACGCCCCGGGGTCGGCCGCAGCCGAGGCGGAAGCCCGGCCGGGCGCACCCGCCGCGGGCGGACCGGCGGGCGCAGCCGCCGTGGGCCTCCCGGCCTCCGGCGTACCGTCGGCCGCCGCATCCGGGGCCGTACCGGCCCCAGGCGTCGCGGCGACCGTACCCGCCGTCGGCGTACCGGCGTCGGGCAGGGGCTCGGAGGTGGCGGCAGGCGCGGCATTGGCCGGGCGGGGGCCGGAGGCGGAGGCGTCGGCCGTCGGCGTCACGGCCTCAGGGGTCCCGGCCGTCGGCGGAATGGCCTCAGGGGTGCCGGTCGCGGGGGTGGCGGCCCTCGGGGTGGCGGTCGGTGTGCCGACTCCCGGGCCGCCGATGCCCGCCGCGCCGGCGGGCCGGCGCTTCCGGCCGGCCGCGGGCGCGGTGCCGGGTCGCCGGTCCTCGCCGGGCTGCCCCTCTGTACGGTCCATGACCACGTCCCCCCGCCTCGCGTCGCGCGCTCCGGCGCCGTCTTTCCTACCGCCCGGCCCCGCTCGCGCCGCTTGTCGCGACTGGTCCGGTTTCCGCCCGACCCTAAACGCTGCCGGGTCGCGCCGGTACCACAGGGGTGCCTCCACCATCGGACCGTTACGTTTCCCGCGCGTCCGTGCGGAAGCGGGAACTCCGCAGCTACCGCACGGTATCCGGCGTCAGTCCTTGCGGCCGGTCGCGGCCACCGCGACGCCCAGACCGATCATGGTGAGCCCGCCCACACCCCCGATGAGGGAGAGCCGCCGCGGAGACCCGGCCAACCAGCCCCGGGTGGTGGCGGCGACGAGCCCCCACGCACTGTCGGACACGATCGCGATGAGGTTGAAGACCAGGCCGAGCAGCAGCATCTGCAGGACGACGTGACCGCGCTCGCGGTCCACGAACTGGGGCAGCACGGCGGCGAAGAAGACGATCGTCTTGGGGTTGGCCACACCGACCACGAACCCCTCCCCCAGCGTCCGCAGCGAGCCGTGCGCCACGGGGGCCGCCTCCGCGAGGGCCGCCTGCAGGGAGCCGCGCCGACGCACGGCCTTGACGCCCAGGTACACCAGGTACGCGGCGCCGACCAGCTTCAGCGCGGTGAAGACGAGGACCGAGCGCTCGACGACCGACCCGACCCCGAGGGCCACGGCCACGACGAGCACGTACGCCCCGAGCGTGTTCCCGGCCACCGTCGTCAGCGCGGCCCGGCGGCCCTGCGCGAGGGCCCGGCCGATCACGAAGAGCACGCTCGGGCCGGGGATCACGATCAGCAGGAGCGACATGGCCGCGAAGGCCAGCAGTCTGTCGGTGGACACCATGCGTCCATGTAAACCGAGCCCGGCCCGCCGCCGCAGCCCCTTTTTCTCCCGCCCGCCCCGGTTCAGACCCGGGGCAGGGACTCCGCTTCCAGCCCGCCCTCGATCGCGAGGATCCGGTGCAGCCGGGTGGCGACGAGCAGCCGCTGCATCCGGTCCGGGACGCCGCGCAGGACCAGCCGCCGGCCGGTGCGGCCGGCCCGCCGGTGCGCCCCCATGATCACGCCGAGTCCGGTCGCGTCCCAGGAGTCGAGTCCGGTCAGGTCGAGCACGAGGTCGCCGTGGCCGTCGTCGAGGGCGGTGTGGAGGGCCGTACGGGCGTCCGCCGCGCTGCGCACGTCGAGGCGGCCCCCGACGGTGAGTTCGGCGTGGTCGCCCCTGATGTGCATGTGTGCTCCCCGGCTGTACTGCGTGCGTGTGGTCCGACGGTCCGTGGCGGCTCGTGATCGGCGTCGGCTCGTGGTCGGCAACTCTCACCGCAACTGACTGCCCGGCGGGCGGTGAAGTTGCCGACCGTGAGCGAACCGATACCTAATTCACCCCGTAGGGTGCGGGGATTCGAACGGCCGTGCTCAGTGCTTGTAGAAGCCCTGGCCGCTCTTGCGGCCGATGTCACCCGCGTCGACCATGCGGCGCATGAGCTCCGGCGGCGCGAACTTCTCGTCCTGCGACTCGGTGTAGATGTTGCTGGTGGCGTGCAGCAGGATGTCCACGCCGGTGAGGTCGGCGGTGGCCAGCGGGCCCATGGCGTGGCCGAAGCCCAGCTTGCAGGCGATGTCGATGTCCTCGGCGGAGGCCACGCCCGATTCGTAGAGCTTCGCGGCCTCGACGACGAGGGCGGAGATCAGGCGGGTGGTGACGAAGCCGGCGACGTCGCGGTTGACGACGATGCAGGTCTTGCCGACGGACTCGGCGAACGCGCGGGTGGTGGCGAGGGTTTCGTCGCTCGTCTTGTAGCCGCGGACCAGCTCGCAGAGCTGCATCATCGGGACGGGCGAGAAGAAGTGCGCGCCGACGACCCGCTCCGGGCGCTTGGTGACCGCCGCGATCTTGGTGATCGGGATGGCGGAGGTGTTGGAGGCGAGGACGGTGTCCTCGCGGACCAGCTCGTCCAGGGTGCGGAAGATCTCGTGCTTGACCTCGATCTTCTCGAAGACGGCCTCGACGACGATGTCCACGTCGGCGACCGCGTCGAAGTCGGTGGTCGTGGTGATGCGCGCGAGGGCCGCCTCGGCGTCCTCGGCCGTCATCTTGCCCTTGGAGACGAACTTGTCGTACGAGGCCTTGATCCCGTCGGTGCCCCGGGTCAGCGCGGCGTCGGTGACGTCCCGCAGGACGACGTCCCAACCCGCCTGAGCGGAGACCTGAGCGATCCCGGAACCCATCAGTCCCGCGCCGATGACGGCGAGCTTCCCAGCCACTGCACACCCCTCGTTGTTCTCAAGTACGACGTTCTCAAGTACGACCCGGCCTCGTAGCCTCTCCGGCGGAGACTAGCGTCCGTGAGGGGCCCAGTGACCGCGAAGTAACACGCGTCACGTCTCAGATGACGGACATCACACCGGCACGGCCCAGCAGTGCGCGGGCCGCCCGCAGTTGGGCCGCACTACCCTGGCGGCATGGTGAACCTCACGCGCATCTACACCCGCACCGGCGACCAGGGCACGACCGCCCTGGGCGACATGAGCCGTACGCGGAAGACGGACCTGCGGATCTCCGCGTACGCCGACGCCAACGAGGCCAACGCCTCGATCGGCACGGCGATCGCGCTGGGCTCGCTGCCGGAGGAGGTCGTCAAGGTCCTGGTCCGCGTGCAGAACGACCTCTTCGACGTGGGCGCCGACCTGTGCACCCCGGTGGTGGAGGACCCGCAGTACCCGCCGCTGCGCGTGGAGCAGTTCTACGTCGACCGGCTGGAGGCGGACTGCGACGTCTTCAACGAGCGGCTGGAGAAGCTGCGCAGCTTCATCCTCCCCGGCGGCACCCCCGGCGCCGCGCTCCTGCACCAGGCGTGCACGGTGGTGCGGCGGGCCGAGCGCTCCACGTGGGCGGCGCTGGAGGTGCACGGCGAGGTGATGAACCCGCTGACGGCCACCTACCTCAACCGCCTCTCCGACCTGCTGTTCATCCTGGCCCGCACGGCCAACAAGGAGCTCGGCGACGTCCTGTGGGTCCCGGGCGGGGAACGCTAGCGGCCGCCGCCGGCACGCTCCGCTTCCGCTTCCGCGCCGGCGTCCGCGCCCGTCCCCGCGCCCGTGCCCGCGCCGGCGTCCGCGCCCGCCGGTGCCTTGCGCGGCCAGACCGTGTAGCCGGCGGCGACCAGGGCCTGGATGCCGAGCACCCGCAGGGCGGCGAACTGCCAGGACCGGAGGCCGCCGGTGTCCGCCGCGTCGCCGACGTACCAGATCGCGCCCTGGAGGAGGGCGACCGCGACGGCGGCGCCCGCCAACGTCCGGATCCAGAGCTGCCACTCGTGGACCGCCCGGGCCCGGCCGTACTTCGGGCCCGGCGGCTTCGGCCCCCCGGCGAACCGGTGGGCGGCGTGCCGGTCGAGCCACTGCACGGTGTAGTGGCCGTACCCGACGGTGTACCCGATGTAGAAGGCGGCGACCCCGTGCCGCCAGCTCGGCTCCCCGCCGTTCTTCAGGTCGACGACGCCGACGACGAGCAGCACCAGCTCCAGCAGCGGCTCGCACAGCAGGAGCGCGGCCCCCAGCCGCGGCATGCCGGCCAGGTACCGCAACGCCAGCCCGCCGGCCAGCAGCACCCAGAACCCGACCTCGCAGGCGATGATCAGCGCGATGAGCACGGCCCGCCCTCCTTCCCCTCGTGGACTCCCTCCAGGGTTGCGGCCGCCGGGCCCGGATGCCTCGTCACCGGTGACGAAACCCGGCTGCACCCTTCGATGTACCGCCGTCTCCGCCCGGGTGCCGAGGCCGCGCCGCCGGACGGCGTGTTGGATGGGACCGTGACCCCCGCGATCCCCCGCCCCCACCGTGACGACGTCCTGATCGCGGTGATCAGCACCCTCACCGGTCTCCTGCTGTGGTCGCTCGGGGTCCACAGCACCGGCCCCGGGGGCACCGGCTACCGGCACGACCTGCCCGCCTGGGCGGCGCTGGTCCCGATGCTGACGGTCGGCGGCATGGAGCTGCTGCGCCGCACCGCGCCCCGCCTGACCCTGGTCGTCGGCACCCTCGCGGTGATCGCCGACCAGTTCACGGTGGGCAGCATCGCCACCGTCGTGATGTTCACCGACCTGATGTACGCGGCCGTCGTCTACGGCACGCCCTCCATGGCCCGGCGGCTGCCCGTCAGCACCGGTCTGATCACCCTCGTCGTCACCATCGCGACCCTGGCCTGGCTGCGCTCCCCGCAGGCCCTGATGATCGGCGTGCTCACCGGCATCGTCAGCTTCGCACCGGCCCTGACCGGCGCCACCCTGCGCAACCACCGGGAGGCCGCCGACGCCGCCCGGCTGCGGGCCGAGCAGACGGCGCTGCTGGCCGAGATGGACCGGGCGCAGGCGGTGGCCGCCGAGCGGGCCCGGATGGCCCGGGAGCTGCACGACATGGTCGCCAACCACCTCTCCGCGATCGCCATCCACTCCACGGCCGCGCTGTCCATCGACTCCCCCGCCACCAGCCGCGAGGCGCTCGGGGTGATCCGCGAGAACAGCGTGCAGGGGCTGGCCGAGATGCGCCGGCTGATCGGGCTGCTGCGCGACGCCGGGGCCGGGCAGGAGGCCGCGCCGGTGCCGTCACTGGACGGGTTGGAGGCGCTGCTCGGGCAGGCCCGCACGAACGGGGCCGCGAGCGGGCTGGACTTCGTCCTGGACGACGCGCGCCCGGCCGGGCGGCCGCCGCTGCCGGCCCCGGTGGAGCTGGCGGCGTACCGGATCGTCCAGGAGTCGCTGACCAACGCCCTCAAGCACGCGGCCCCCGGCACGGTCGCGGTCCGGCTGGCCCGACGGGACGGGCTGCTGACCGTGGCGGTGGACTCCCCGTACGGGGACCGGCCCGGCCCGCGCGCGCCCGGCTCGGGGGCGGGGCTGATCGGCATGCACGAGCGGGCGGAACTGCTCGGGGGGACGTTCACGGCGGGCCGCCAGGGGTCCGTCTGGCAGGTGCGGGCGGAGCTGCCCGCCGAGGAGAAGGCGGTACGGGCGTGAGCATCAGGGTCGTGGTGGCCGAGGACCAGCGGGCGGTACGGGCCGGGCTGGTGCTGATCCTGCGCAGTGCGGGGGACGTCGAGGTGGTCGGGGAGGCGGCCGACGGCGAGGAGGCGGTGCGCCTGGCCCGGGAGCTGCGGCCGGACCTGGTGCTCATGGACGTGCAGATGCCGCTCCTCGACGGGGTCGAGGCCACCCGGCGGGTGGTCGCGGAGGGGCTGGCCGACGTGCTCGTGCTGACCACCTTCGACCTGGACGAGTACGTGTTCGGGGCGCTGCGGGCGGGGGCGGCGGGCTTCCTGCTGAAGGACGCGGAAGCGGCGGAGCTGATCGCGGCGGTGCGTACGGTGGCGCGCGGCGAGGGGTTGATCGCCCCGGCGGTGACCCGGCGGCTGATCGCCGAGTTCGCCGCGCCGAAGGCGGTACGGGCGCCCGTGCGGCCGGAGGCGGCCGCGGCGGTGGAGTTGCTGACCCGGCGCGAGCGGGAGGTGCTGGGGGCGTTGGGCGAGGGGCTGTCGAACGCGGAGATCGCCGTCCGGCTGGACATGGCGGAGGCCACGGTGAAGACCCACGTCAGCAGGCTGCTGGGGAAGCTGGAGCTGCGCAGCCGGGTCCAAGCGGCGGTCATGGCAAGGGAGTTGGGGATCCGGTAGACCCGCTTGAGATGAGGTCTGGACCTCTTGACGCTTGGTACAGACCTTTCTAGTCTCACCGCATCACTGTGGTGAGCGTGCCATGACAAAGATCGCTTCCGGCGTGCTCACGGGCGGCGCAGGTCCCATCCCCAGTGCCGGTCGGCCCCCGACCGCCACGGACCTCCGGAGGAGCACCCTTGAGCACAGCACCCCCACGACGCACCCGCCTCTTGAGGAAGCTGGCCGCCACCGCGGCCGTCCTCGCCCTGCCCGTCGCCGGCCTCGTCGGCCTGGCCGGGCCCGCGCAGGCCGCCGCCTCCGCGAGCGCCACCTACACCAAGGTCTCCGACTGGGGCACCGGCTTCGAGGGCAAGTGGACGGTGAAGAACACCGGCACCACCACCCTCAGCAGCTGGACCGTGGAGTGGGACTACCCGGCCGGCACCCAGGTCACCTCGGCCTGGGACGCCACCGTCACCAGCTCCGGTACCCACTGGACCGGCAAGAACGTCGGCTGGAACGGGACCCTCGCCCCCGGCGCCACCATCAGCTTCGGCTTCAACGGCACCGGCCCCGGCGCCCCCACGGGCTGCAAGGTCAACGGCGGCTCCTGCGACGGCACCACGACCCCCACCGACAACCCGCCCTCGGCCCCCGGCACCCCCACGGCCGGCGGCCTCACGGAAACCGCGGTGACCGTCTCCTGGCCCGCGGCCACCGACGACAAGGGCGTCAAGAACTACGACGTCTACCGCGACGGCGCCAAGCTGGCCACCGTCACCGCCACCACCTACACCGACAGCGGACTGACCAAGGGCACCACCTACACCTACACGGTCACCGCCCGCGACACCGCCGACCAGACCGGCCCCGCCTCCGCCCCCCTCTCCGTCACCACCCCGGGCGGCGGCACCGACCCCGGCCCGGGCCCCGGCCCCGGCCCCGACCCGGGTGCCAAGGTCAAGCTCGGCTACTTCACCGACTGGGGCGTCTACCAGCGCAACTACCACGTGAAGAACCTGGTCACCTCCGGCAGCGCCGCGAAGATCACCCACATCAACTACGCCTTCGGCAACGTCCAGAACGGCAAGTGCACCATCGGCGACTCCTACGCCGACTACGACAAGGCCTACACCGCCGACCAGAGCGTCGACGGCGTCGCCGACACCTGGGACCAGCCCCTGCGCGGCAACTTCAACCAGCTGCGCAAGCTCAAGGCCAAGTACCCGGGCATCAAGGTCGTCTACTCCTTCGGCGGCTGGACCTGGTCCGGCGGCTTCGGCCAGGCCGCCCAGAACCCGGCCGCGTTCGCCCAGTCCTGCTACGACCTGGTCGAGGACCCGCGCTGGGCGGACGTCTTCGACGGGATCGACATCGACTGGGAGTACCCGAACGCCTGCGGCCTGTCCTGCGACACCAGCGGGGCCGCCGCCTTCAAGAACCTGATGTCGGCCCTGCGCGCCAAGTTCGGCTCCTCCAACCTGGTCACCGCCGCCATCTCCGCCGACGGCTCCAACGGCGGCAAGCTCGACCTCGCGGACTACGCGGGAGCGGCCCCGTACGTCGACTTCTACAACGTGATGACGTACGACTTCTTCGGCGCCTGGGACGCCAAGGGCCCCACCGCCCCGCACTCCCCGCTGACCTCCTACGCCGGCATCCCGATCGCCGGCTTCAACTCCGAGGCCGCCATCACCAAGCTCAAGGGCAAGGGCATCCCCGGCTCCAAGCTCAACCTCGGCATCGGCTTCTACGGCCGCGGCTGGACCGGCGTCACCCAGGACGCCCCCGGCGGCACCGCCACCGGACCCGCGCCCGGCACCTACGAGCAGGGCATCGAGGACTACAAGGTCCTCAAGACCAGCTGCCCCACCACCGGCACGGTCGCCGGCACCGCCTACGCCAAGTGCGGAAGCAACTGGTGGAGCTACGACACCCCCGCCACCATCGCCGGAAAGACGAGCTGGCTGAAGAACCAGGGGCTCCGCGGAGCCTTCTTCTGGGAGTTCAGCGGCGACACCGCCAACGGCGAGCTCGCGAACGCCATCCACACCGGTCTGCAGTAGCCGGACACGACGAAGCCGGGAGGACGGGTCCGCCCCCGTCCTCCCGGCTTCTTCACGCGTCAGGCCACATTCACCCGTTGGCCCGGAGGCGCCGCCTCCAGCCAGGCCAGGAAGCCGGTCAGCGCGTCCTCGCTCATCGCCAGCTCCAGGTGCGTCCCCTGGTGGGAACAGCCGAGCACGACGGAGTCGGACAGCAGCGCCAGCTCCTCCTCGCCCTCGGGCGCACGCCGGGCGAGCACCTCGATGGAGGAACGCTCCAGCAGCCGGCGCGGCCGCGGCGAATAGCTGAACACGCGGAACCACTCGATGCGGTCACCGCTGTAGCGGGCGACCCCGTAGACCCACCCCTTGCCGGAGACGTCGGGCTCCTCGGCCACGCCCCAGCGCAGGCTGCAGTCGAAGGTCCCGCCGGAGCGCTGGATGAGTCTGCGGCGCAGCCCGAACACGAACAGCCCGATCACCACCAGGGCTACGACCAGGCCGCTCACAAGCAGAGCGAGGAGCATCTTCACCGACCTCCTCGCTCATCGAAAACCGCACAAACAAAAAGTACGTACATCGCCTCAGCCGCGACCCGCTCCGGAAAATTCCGGAACGGACCGCGGCTGAGGTTTCAAACTCTTCGGTACGGGGCTCAGTGCCCCGCGACCGCACGCAGCCGGACATCGGCGCGACGTTCGGCGGCCGCGTCGGCGTCCGCCTTCGCGCGCTCCAGTGCCCGCTCCGCCCGCTGGACGTCGATCTCGTCCGCGAGCTCGGCGATCTCGGCCAGCAGGGACAGCTTGTTGTCCGCGAACGAGATGAAACCGCCGTGCACCGCGGCGACGACCGTGCCGCCATCGCTGGTACGGATGGTCACCGGGCCCGATTCCAGCACACCGAGAAGCGGCTGGTGACCGGGCATGACGCCGATGTCGCCGGACGTGGTGCGGGCGACGACCAGGGTGGCCTCGCCGGACCAGACATTGCGGTCCGCCGCGACCATCTCGACGTGCAGCTCAGCAGCCAAGGTGGCTCCTCGGGTCACCACCCGGCGGGTCCGCCGGGTGTTGGGTCAAATTCTAATGGGCGTGGAGAGAGGGGCGGGACACACCCGCCCCTCTCCTGCGGAGCGTCAGGAGACGCCCAGCTCCTTGGCGTTGGCCTTCAGGTCCTCGATGCCACCGCACATGAAGAACGCCTGCTCGGGGAAGTGGTCGTACTCACCGTCGCAGATCGAGTTGAACGCGGCGATCGACTCGTCGAGCGGAACGTCCGAACCGTCCACGCCGGTGAACTGCTTGGCGACGTGGGTGTTCTGCGACAGGAAGCGCTCGACGCGACGGGCACGGTGGACAACGAGCTTGTCCTCCTCGCCCAGCTCGTCGATACCGAGGATCGCGATGATGTCCTGGAGGTCCTTGTACTTCTGCAGGATCCCCTTGACACGCATGGCGGCCGCGTAGTGGTCCGCCGCGATGTAGCGGGGGTCCAGGATGCGGGACGTGGAGTCCAGCGGGTCCACGGCCGGGTAGATGCCCTTCTCGGAGATCGGACGGGAGAGAACCGTCGTCGCGTCGAGGTGGGCGAAGGTGGTCGCCGGCGCCGGGTCGGTGAGGTCGTCGGCGGGGACGTAGATCGCCTGCATCGAGGTGATCGAGTGACCACGGGTCGAGGTGATGCGCTCCTGGAGGAGACCCATCTCGTCGGCCAGGTTCGGCTGGTAACCCACCGCGGAGGGCATACGGCCGAGCAGGGTCGACACCTCGGAACCGGCCTGGGTGTACCGGAAGATGTTGTCGATGAAGAAGAGGACGTCCTGCTTCTGCACATCGCGGAAGTACTCCGCCATGGTCAGACCGGCCAGGGCGACGCGCAGACGGGTGCCCGGGGGCTCGTCCATCTGGCCGAAGACCAGCGCGGTCTTGTCCAGAACGCCGGAGTCCGACATCTCCTCGATGAGGTCGTTGCCCTCACGGGTACGCTCACCGACACCCGCGAACACCGACACACCGTCGTGGTTGTTGGCGACGCGGTAGATCATTTCCTGGATCAGAACGGTCTTGCCGACACCGGCACCACCGAACAGACCGATCTTTCCACCCTTGACGTACGGGGTGAGGAGGTCGATGACCTTGACGCCGGTCTCGAACATCTCGGTCTTCGACTCGAGCTCGTCGAAGTTCGGGGCCTTGCGGTGGATCGCCCAGCGCTCGGTGACCTCGGCGTTGGCCTCGGGGTAGTTCAGCACCTCACCGAGGGTGTTGAACACCTTGCCCTTGGTGAAGTCACCGACGGGGACGGTGATGCCCTCGCCCGTGTCGGTCACCGGGGCCTGGCGGACCAGACCGTCGGTGGGCTGCATGGAGATCGTGCGGACCATGCCGTCACCCAGGTGCTGGGCGACCTCGAGGGTCAGCGTCTTGAGCGCGCCCTCCTCGGCCGGGTCGGCGACCTGGACCTTCAGCGCGTTGTAGATGTCGGGCATCGCGTCGACGGGGAACTCCACGTCGACGACCGGGCCGATGACCCGGGCGACGCGGCCCGTGGCGGCGGCCGTCTCAACAGAGGTCGTCATTACTTGTCACTCCCCGCGGTCGCGTCGGCCATGGCGCTGGCGCCACCGACGATCTCGCTGATTTCCTGGGTGATTTCGGCCTGGCGGGCCGCGTTGGCAAGCCGGGAGAGGCTCTTGATGAGCTCACCGGCGTTGTCGGTGGCCGACTTCATCGCGCGGCGGCGGGCGGCGTGCTCGGAAGCGGCCGACTGCAGCAGTGCGTTGTAGATGCGGCTCTCGACGTAGCGCGGCAGAAGGGCGTCGAGGACGTCCTCCGCCGAAGGCTCGAACTCGAACAGCGGAAGGATCTCGCCCTTCTTGCCGTCCTCTTCCTGAGCCTGGTCGAGGCTGAGCGGCAGCATCCGGCCGTCCACCGCGTTCTGCGTCATCATCGACACGAATTCCGTGAAGACGATGTGCAGCTCGTCGACGCCGCCCTCGGCCGTGGCCGTCTGGATGGCCTCGATCAGCGGCGCCGCGACGCGCTTGGCGTCGGCGTAGGCCGGGCTGTCGGTGAAGCCGGTCCACGATTCCGTGACCTTGCGCTCACGGAAGCCGTAGTAGGCGACACCCTTGCGGCCGACGATGTAGTGGTCGACCTCCTTGCCCTCAGCGCGCAGCCGCTCGGTGACCCGGTCGGCCTGCTTGATGGCGTTCGAGGAGTAGCCGCCGGCCAGACCGCGGTCGCTCGTGATGAGCAGGACCGCGGCGCGGGTCGGCGCCTCGACCTCGGTGGTCAGGGCGTGCTTGGTGTTCGAACCGGTCGCCACCGCGGTCACCGCACGGGTGAGCTCGGTCGCGTACGGCATCGACGCCGCCACCTTGCGCTGCGCCTTGACGATGCGCGAGGCGGCGATCATCTCCATCGCCTTGGTGATCTTCTTGGTCGCCGTGACGGCACGGATGCGACGCTTGTAGACCCGGAGCTGCGCTCCCATGAGTCAGGTCCCTTCCGTCGTCACTTGGAGACGTTGACGGCCGGCGCGTCCTCGCCCAGGAGCTTGCCGTCCGAGGTCTCGAACTGCCGCTTGAAGCCGGCGATGGCGTCGGCGATGGAGGACAGGGTGTCGTCCGACATCTTGCCGCCCTCGGCGATGGAGGTGAGGAGGTCCTTGCGCTCGCGGCGCAGGTGCTCCAGCAGCTCCGACTCGAAGCGACGGATGTCGCCCACCGGGACGTCGTCCATCTTGCCGGTGGTGCCGGCCCAGACGGAGACGACCTGCTCCTCGACCGGCATCGGCTGGTACTGGCCCTGCTTCAGGAGCTCCACCATGCGCTTGCCGCGCTCGAGGGAGTTCTTCGACGCGGCGTCCAGGTCGGAACCGAAGGCGGCGAACGCCTCGAGCTCGCGGTACTGGGCCAGGTCGACGCGGAGGCGGCCGGAGACCTGCTTCATCGCCTTGTGCTGGGCGGAGCCACCGACGCGGGAGACCGAGATACCGACGTTCAGCGCCGGGCGCTGGCCCGCGTTGAACAGGTCGGACTCCAGGAAGCACTGGCCGTCGGTGATGGAGATGACGTTGGTCGGGATGAACGCCGAGACGTCGTTCGCCTTGGTCTCGACGATCGGCAGACCGGTCATCGAGCCGGCACCCATGTCGTCGGAGAGCTTCGCGCAGCGCTCGAGCAGACGGGAGTGCAGGTAGAAGACGTCACCCGGGTAGGCCTCACGGCCCGGCGGGCGGCGCAGCAGCAGCGACACGGCGCGGTAGGCGTCGGCCTGCTTCGACAGGTCGTCGAAGATGATCAGGACGTGCTTGCCGGCGTACATCCAGTGCTGGCCGATGGCGGAACCGGTGTACGGCGCCAGGTACTTGAAGCCGGCCGGGTCGGACGCCGGGGCGGCGACGATCGTCGTGTACTCGAGCGCGCCGGCCTCTTCCAGGGCGCCGCGCACGGACGCGATGGTCGAGCCCTTCTGGCCGATGGCGACGTAGATGCAGCGGACCTGCTTGTTCACGTCGCCCGAGCGCCAGTTGTCGCGCTGGTTGATGATCGTGTCGACGGCAAGAGCGGTCTTGCCGGTCTGACGGTCACCGATGATCAGCTGACGCTGGCCGCGGCCGATCGGCACCATGGCGTCGACGGCCTTGTAGCCGGTCTGCATGGGCTCGTGCACCGACTTACGGACCATGACGCCCGGGGCCTGCAGCTCGAGGGCGCGGCGGCCCTCGGTCGCGATCTCGCCGAGGCCGTCGATCGGGTTGCCGAGCGGGTCGACAACGCGGCCGAGGTAGCCCTCGCCGACACCTACGGAGAGAACCTCACCGGTGCGCTGCACCGGCTGGCCCTCCTCGATACCGCTGAACTCGCCGAGGACGATCGCACCGATCTCGCGCTCCTCGAGGTTGAGGGCGAGACCGAGGGTGCCGTCCTCGAACTTCAGCAGCTCGTTCGCCATGGCGGAGGGCAGGCCCTCCACCTTCGCGATGCCGTCGCCGGCAACGCTGACCGTTCCGACCTCCTCGCGCGAGGCCGCGTCCGGCTGGTACGACTGGACAAAGGTCTCCAGTGCGTCCCGGATCTCCTCCGGCCGGATCGTGAGCTCCGCCATCTGGGTTCCCTGCTCTCCTTGTTGGGCCTGAAGCTTCTTAGGGGTCTGGGGGCGACCCCCAGGAATCTTCTGCAAGTTCTGCACGGCCCAACCGGGCCGCTAGGAATGCTTTGTATCTGTGTGGTGGCGGCTGGTCAGCCGGCCATGCGGCGGGACGCCTCGGAAAGGCGCTCCGCGATGGTGCCGTCGATGACCTCGTCGCCGACCCGCACCGAGATCCCGCCGAGGACCGTGGGGTCCACGTCGAGGTTCAGGTGCATCTGGCGGCCGTACAGCTTGGCCAGCACCGCGCCGAGACGCTGCTTCTGCACGTCGCTGAGCGGAACCGCGCTGGTCACGGTGGCGACCATGCGGTCACGGCGCGCAGCGGCGAGCGTCGAGAGGGACTCGAGGCCCCCCTCAAGGCTACGTCCACGCGGGTGCGTGACGAGCCGGACGACCAGGCGCTCGGTGACGGCGTTCACCTTGCCGCCGAGCAGGCTGCGCAGCAGCTCGCTCTTGGCGGAGGCGGTGGCCGCGCGGTCGGTCAGCGCGGAGCGCAGCCCGGTGTTCGAGGCGACGATCCGGCCGAACCGGAACAGCTCGTCCTCGACGCCGTCGAGCGCGCCCGCCTGCTGGGCGGCGGTGAGGTCGGCGGTGGCCGCCAGCTCCTCCAGCGCGTCCACCAGGTCGCGGGACTGCGACCAGCGGGACCGGGCCATGCCGGACACCAGGTCGAGGGTCTCCCCGCCCACCTGGCCGGACAGCAGCCGGCCGACCAGCTCGGCCTTGGCCTCGCCGGACTGCGCCGGGTCCGTGATGACCCGACGCAGCGAGACCTCACGGTCGAGCAGCGCGGTGACGGCTGCCAGCTCACCGGCGAGCTTCGCCGCGTCGACGGACGTGTTGTCCGTCAGCGCGTCGAGACGCTCGCGCGCGGAGGCCAGCGCCTCGCGGCTCGCTCCGTTCATCGGGCCGCCTCGGCCTTCTCCTCGAGCTCGCTGAGGAAGCGGTCGATGGTGCGGCTCTGCCGGGCGACGTCCTCGAGGGACTCGCCGACGAGCTTGCCGGCCAGGTCGGTGGCGAGCTTGCCCACGTCCTGACGCAGCGCCTGAGAGGCGGCCTTGCGGTCAGCGGCGATCTGGGCGTGACCGGCAGCGATGATCTCCTCACGCTGCCGCTGGCCCTCTGCGCGCAGTTCTTCCTTGAGCGCAGTGCCCTGCTCCAGCGCTTCCTGGCGCAGGCGCGCGGCCTCGTGCCGGGCCTCGGCGAGCTGGGCCTTGTACTGCTCCAGCACGCTCTGGGCCTCGGTCTGAGCGGCCTCAGCCTTCTCGATACCGCCCTCGATGGCCTCGCGACGCTCGTCCAGAACCTTGTTGATGTTCGGGAGGAGCTTCTTCGAGAGGAAACCGAAGACGATGACGAAGGCGATCAGACCGATGACGAGCTCGGGGATCGGCGGGAAGAGCGGGTTTTCCGTCTCTGCCGCGAGAACCATGAGGTTCACATCAGTGCCTTTCGTCTAATGGCTGTTCGTCGAGGACCGAGGATCAGGAGCTCGGGTAGACGAACGGCATGACCAGACCGATCAGGGCGAGCGCCTCACAGAAGGCGAAGCCGAGGATCTGGTTGGCGCGGATCAGACCGGCAGCCTCGGGCTGGCGGGCGAGGGCCTGGGTGCCGTTACCGAAGATGATGCCGACGCCGACGCCGGGGCCGATGGCCGCGAGACCGTAACCAACGGAGCTGAGGGAGCCAGTGACAGCGGCAAGGGTCTGGGACATGCCAGTTCTTCCTTCTCTTTCACGGACCGGTGGGGGTTGGCCACCGGACGAATACGGGGGGCTGAGCGGGGGCGGGCTGGCTCAGTGGTGCTCGGCGACCGCGCCCTGGATGTAGCTGCAGGCCAGGAGGACGAAGACGTACGCCTGGACAGCCTGGATGAACAGCTCGAAGGCGGTCATCACGATGACCATGATGAACGAGACGCCGGCGTAGGCGATGCCGATGCCGTTCAGCAGGTACCAGCTGGCGATCGTGAAGAGCAGCAGCAGGGTGTGACCGGCGAACATGTTCGCGAAGAGTCGGACCGCGTGGGTGAACGGGCGCACCAGGACGTTCGAGAAGAACTCGATCACCATGACGAGCGGCAGGACGCCACCGAGGCTCTTGTCGTAGCCGGTGAGGTTCTTCAGACCGCCGACGAAGCCGTGGCGCTTGAAGGTCAGCGGCAGCCAGACGACGTAGACGGACAGGGCCAGGATGGCCGGGTACGCGATGATCGAGGTCACCGGGAACTGTGCCACCGGGACGATCGACCAGACGTTCAGGATCCAGACGAAGAAGAACAGGGAGACCATGAAGGGGACGTACTTCTCGCCCTCCTTCTTGCCGAGCGTCTCGTACACGATGCCGCGGCGCACGAAGTCGTAACCGGCCTCGCCGACCATCTGGAGCTTGCCGGGGACGAGCTTCGGCTTGGCGAAGGCGGCCCAGAAGAAGGCCACGATGATGATGGAGCCCAGGAGGGCCAGCAGCATCGGCTTGTTGAAGTAGACGCTGGTCAGACCAGCTTCGCCCCACAGCGGCTCGAAGAGGAACGAGTGCAGGCCCGGGCCGGGGAAGCCACATCCGGAGAAGATGTGACAGTCGGTCTCGAAGGCGAGGACCTGCGTCGGGTCAGCACTCACCGCGGGCTCCTTCAGCGTGGCGCATAGGTACGGCAACCTCATCGTGTCGGCGCGGCGCACGGCCGCGGTTCGGCACTGGACTGGTGTAACGGGTGTGGGGGCGGCAGTCAGGCATCGAGCCTCGCGATGGACCAGGCGTCAGCTCAGATGCCCGTGCCCGCAGTGCCGCAGTTTGAACCGGACGATAGCAGCATCTCGAACGCACACTTATCCCGGCCCTACCCCTCACGACTTCGGCCCCGGATTTTCGGGCTTTCGGGCCTCGGTCGAGTCCGGCTCGACGTAAAGGATCTTGGCCTTCATGTGCGCACGCGTCTGCGCGCCGATCCACACGAGGGTGGTGGCGACGAGCGTGATCGCGAACGCCCGGGGGTGGAACAGCGTCGTGTTCTTGAACACGGCGAGAAAGACGAAGAGCAGCAGGATCTGAGCCGCGTAGAGCATGAGGCCCATCGCCTGGAACAGATGCGGCAGGGATTTCGCCGTGCGCTGCAGAACGACGAATCCGATGCCCATGAACAGGATCACGACCACGGTCGCGACGATCGAGCCGACCGCGCCCTTGCCACCGACGACCAGACCGCTGATCACCGCGGCGATGGCGCCGGCGGCAGCGGTGGGTACGGCGGTTTGCAGGAGGGATCGGACGTCGTTAGACCGCATGGCGGTTTGCTCCGCGTGGTGGTGGGGGCACGGACTCGTACGGGAACTCGTACGGGGACGAGCGTAAGCCCGGTCCGAGTGATCGCCTCGGGCCAATGGACCGTCGCACTACGGTCCTTCGGCTCTGTCGCCGGGTTTAGTGAACGGTATCACAAACTATTTGATGAGAGCTTTACCTGTGCGGTGTGCTGACTGTCACACATGAGGGCTAATCCGCCCGTGTGTGCAAGACAGGGCTACAGCTTGTCTGGTAAAGGGCGTTCATGTCGGACATGCGCCAGGCGCGTCAGCGCGCCGAACCCGCCTTACGCCGGTCGGGGAAGCGCGAACGGGGGCCTACCGCTGTCGCTCCGTTGACGCCGGACACCCCGGCCGCGATCGGCCGCGCGGGGTCCGGCTCCGTCCCCGGCGCCTCCCGTACCGCCGCCTCGGCCGCCGCCTCCGCGGCCCGCCTGGTGTGCCGGTAGCGGGGCGGTACGAGGCCCTCCGCCCAACGCGGCGCGCGCGGGGTGAACCTCGGCAGGAGCAGCAGGACCAGGCCCAGGGCGCTCAGCGCGGCGATGGCCAGGACGATCCACATCGAGGCGGAGTTCACCGAATAGGCCACCGTCCCGAAGGCGATCAGCCCCGACCAGAAGTACATGATGAGTACAGCGCGGCTGTGCGAATGCCCGAGTTCCAGAAGCCGGTGGTGGAGGTGGCCGCGGTCCGCGGCGAAGGGCGACTGCCCCTTCCAGGTGCGCCGCACGATGGCCAGGACGAGGTCCGCCATCGGGATCGCGATGATCGTCAGCGGCAGCAGCAGCGGGATGAAGACCGGCAGCATCGCGTGCGTCGCGTTGCGCTCGCCGCCGACGAAGAGGGCCATCGTGTCCGGGTCCACCTGCCCGGTGATCGAGATGGCCGAGGCCGCCAGCACCAGGCCGATGAGCATCGAGCCCGAGTCGCCCATGAAGATCCGCGCGGGGTGCATGTTGTGCGGCAGGAAGCCCAGGCACATGCCCATCAGGATGGCGGCGAAGAGGGTGGCCGGGGCGGCCGCCTCGATGCCGTAGCCGAACCAGATCCGGTAGGCGTAGAGGAAGAACGCGCAGGTGGCGATGCAGACCATGCCTGCGGCCAGGCCGTCGAGCCCGTCGACGAAGTTCACCGCGTTGATGGTGATCACCACCAGCGCCACGGTGAGCAGGGTGCCCTGCCACTGGGTCAGCGCGACGGTGCCGATGCCCGGGACCGGGATCCACAGGATGGTGAGGCCCTGGATGACCATCACGCCGGCCGCGATCATCTGGGCGCCGAGCTTGATGAGCGCGTCGAGTTCGAACTTGTCGTCGAGGACGCCGACCAGCCAGATCAGCGCGGCTCCGGAGAGCAGCGCCCGCGGCTCGTTGGAGCGTTCGAAGACCCCGTTGAGGCTCTGCAGGTGGTCGGCGATCAGCAGGCCCGCGCACAGTCCGCCGAACATCGCGATGCCGCCCAGCCGGGGGGTGGGCTCGCGGTGGACGTCGCGGGCGCGGATCTCCGGCATCGCGCCCGCCGCGATCGCGAACTTCCGGACGGGCCCGGTCAGCAGGTAGGTCACCGCGACCGTGACGCAAAGCGTCAGCAGATATTCACGCACTGGCTGCCCCAGATGTATCGCCGGCCATCTCAGCCCCACACATTAGCCGCGATGTACACGGGGACGAGGACGCGCGGAGTCCTCGTTCCGGTTGCACTAAGGGACACTCGTCCCGGTTACGCCCCGTAAGGGGGAAATCGCCCGGTCAGTTCGGCGACCGCGGTCCGTGTACCGGCCGCCTCGGCGCCGGTCAGGGCGGCGGCGAACAGCTCCGCGACCAGGGCCATCTCGGGCTCCCCCATCCCCTGCGTGGTCACCGCCGCGGTGCCCAGGCGGATCCCGCGCTGGTCCCCGTACGGCAGGGCGCAGGTGTCGAGGACGATCCCGGCGGCGGCCAGCCGTCCGCGCGCGGCCGGTCCGTCGATGCCGAGGGGGGCGGGGTCGGCGGTGATCAGGTGGGTGTCGGTGCCGCCGGTGGTCACGGCCAGCCCGTGCGCCCGCAGGGCGGTGGCGAGGGCGCGGGCGTTGGCGACGACCTTGTGCGCGTACCGGGTGAAGGCCGGGCCCGCCGCCTCCCCGAAGGCCACCGCCTTGGCGGCGATGGTGTGCATCTGGGCGCCGCCCTGGGTGAAGGGGAACACCGCCCGGTCGACGCGCTCGGCGAACTCGGCCCCGCACAGCACCATCCCCCCGCGCGGGCCCCGCAGCACCTTGTGGGTGGTCGCGCAGACCACGTCCGCGTAGGGCACGGGGCTGGGCGCGGCCCCGCCGGCGACCAGGCCGATGGGGTGGGCGGCGTCGGCGATCAGGTAGGCCCCGACCTCGTCGGCGATCTCCCGGAAGGCCGAGTACTCCAGGTGCCGGGGATAGGAGATGGACCCGCACACGATGGCCTTGGGCCGGTGCGCCCGGGCCAGGCGCTGCACCTGCTCGTAGTCGACGAGCCCGGACTCGGCGTCGACCCCGTACCCCACGAACTCGAACCACCGGCCGGAGAAGTTGGCCGGCGAGCCGTGGGTGAGGTGCCCGCCGTGCGCGAGCCCCATCGCCAGGACGGTGTCCCCGGGGCGCAGCAGCGCGGCGTACGCGGCGAGCACGGCGGCGGAGCCCGAATGGGGCTGCACGTTCGCGTGCTCGGCCCCGAACAGCGCCGTGGCCCGCTCCTGGGCCACCCGCTCGGCCAGGTCCGCGTACTCGCAGCCGCCGTGGTGGCGGGCGCCGGGGTAGCCCTCGGCGTACTTGTTGGCGAGCGGGGAGCCGAGCGCGGCGAGCACGGCGGGCGAGGTGAAGTTCTCGGCGGCGCTCAGCTGGAGGGTGGTGGCCTGGCGCTGCCGCTCCCCGTCGAGGATGTCGGCCAGTTGCGGGTCCTGCGCCCGCAGCACGTCGATGGCCCGCTCAGTGGTGACGCTCATGGCGCGACTCCCGCGCAGTGGGGGTACCGGTACCAGCCACTGTAGGCCGGACCCGCCGTTCACGCCCGGGCGGCTCCGCGGGCACGCCCCCGCCCCTCCCTGGGAGGGAGGGGGTCAGTGGTGGGGGGCCGTGACGCCCGTCAGGGCCGTGACGACCGGGTCCAGCGCCTGGTTGATCTCGTCGCCGATCGAGCGGAAGAAGGTGATCGGCGCCCCGTACGGGTCGTACACCTCGTCCGCGTCGGCGGAAGGGGCCAGCAGCCAGCCCCGCAGGGCGGCGGCGGCCCGTACCAGCGCCCGGGCCCGCTCGGCCATGCCGTCGTCCAGCGGGGGCAGGGTCGCCGGGTCTATGGCCCGCACCAGCCGGGTGAACTCCTTCAGCGTGAAGGTCCGCAGACCGGCCGAGTGGCCCATGGAGATGACCTGCGCGCGGTGGTCGCGGGTGGCGGTCAGCACCAGGTCGGCCCGTATGACGTGCTCGTCGAGCAGCTCGCGCCCGGTGAACCCCGTCGAGTCGGCCCCGAAGTCGGCGAGCACGGCCGCCGCGTTGGCCTCCATCGGCGCGCCCTCGTGGCCCCAGGTGCCCGCGCTCTCCACGATCAGGTCGCCCGTGGCCAGCCCCAGCGCACCCAGCCGGTGCGCCAGCGCGTGCCGCGTCAGCCGCTCGGTGATGGGCGAGCGGCACACGTTCCCGGTGCTGACGTGGAGTATGCGGAAGCTGTCTTCCTTGGCTATGCCACGCCCCTGAGGGCTCACGGAGCCACCTCGAGGTCGGGTACGACCTCCCGCAGCTGCTCCGCGGTCAGCGCGCCCTCGCGCAGCAGCACGGGAACCTTCCCGGTGACGTCGACGATCGACGACGGCAGCGTGCTCGGGGTCGGGCCGCCGTCCAGGTACACGGAGACGGAGTCGCCCAGCATGGCGCGGGCCGCGTCGCAGTCCTCCGGCGCCGGGTGCCCGGACAGGTTCGCCGAGGAGACGGCCATGGGGCCGACCTCGGTCAGCAGCTCGATCGCGACGGGGTGCAGCGGCATGCGCACGGCCACGGTCCCGCGGGTCTCCCCGAGGTCCCAGGCCAGCGACGGCTGGTGCTTGGCGACGAGGGTGAGCCCGCCCGGCCAGAAGGCGTCGACGAGCTCCCAGGCGTGCTCGGAGAAGTCCGTGACGAGGCCGTGGAGGGTGTTCGGGGAGCCGATGAGCACCGGGGTGGGCATGCTGCGGCCGCGGCCCTTGGCGGCGAGCAGGTCGCCGACGGCCTCGGCGCTGAAGGCGTCCGCGCCGATCCCGTACAGGGTGTCGGTGGGCAGCACGACGAGCTCTCCGCGGCGCACGGCGGAGGCCGCTTCGCGCAGGCCCGTCTTGCGGTCCGTCGCGTCGTTGCAGTCGTATCGCCGGGCCATCAGCGGGCCTCCTCGTGCAGCGGGGTGGTGTCGTGGGCGGTCGGGGTCGTGGGCGTCACGGCATGGCCTTGCGGGCGGTCGCGAAGCGCGGGCGGTTGTTCAGGTCGGGGTGGTCGGCGGCGTCGGCCCAGCCCCGTTCGTCGGCGAAGATCCACGGCACCTGGCCGCCCTGGGTGTCGGCGTGCTCGATCACGACGATGCCGCCGGGCCGCAGCAGCCGGTGGGCGGTGCGCTCGATGCCGCGGATGGTGTCGAGGCCGTCCTCGCCGGAGAACAGCGCCATCTCCGGGTCGTGGTCGCGGGCCTCGGGGGCCACGTACTCCCACTCGGTGAGCGGGATGTACGGCGGGTTGGAGATGACGAGGTCGACCTGGCCGTCCAGCTCGGGCAGCGCGGTCAGCGCGTCGCCCTGGTGGACGGTGACCCGGGAGCCCTCGGCGTTCTTGCGGGTCCAGCGCAGGGCGTCCTCGGACAGCTCCACGGCGTGCACGCGCGAGCGCGGCACCTCCTGGGCCATGGCGAGGGCGATGGCGCCGGAGCCGGTGCACAGGTCCACGATCAGCGGCTCGACCACGTCCATGGCCCGGACGGCCTGTATGGCCCAGTCCACGACCGACTCGGTCTCGGGCCGGGGCACGAACACCCCGGGGCCGACCTGGAGCTCCAGGTAGCGGAAGAAGGCGCGGCCGGTGATGTGCTGGAGCGGCTCGCGCGCCTCGCGGCGGGCGACGGCCTCCCAGTAGCGGGCGTCGAAGTCCGCGTCCTTGACGTGGTGCAGTTCCCCCCGCTTGACGCCGTGCACGAAGGCCGCGAGCTCCTCCGCGTCGAAACGCGGTGAGGGCACGCCGGCGGCGGCCAGCCGCTGGGTGGCCTGGGCCACCTCGGCAAGCAGCAAGTTCACGCTGGTCCTCCGGGCTGCTGTCGTACGAGGGGGGGTGGTGCGGGGTTCGTCAGTGCGCGGCCGCGAGCTTGGCCGCGGAGTCGGTGTCGACGCAGGCCTGGATGACCGAGTCGAGGTCGCCGTCGAGCACCTGGTCCAAGTTGTACGCCTTGAATCCGGTGCGGTGGTCCGAGATCCGGTTTTCCGGGAAGTTGTACGTACGGATCTTCTCGGAACGGTCCACGGTGCGCACCTGGCTGCGGCGCACGTCGGAGGCCTCCTGCTCGGCGGCCTCCTGGGCGGCGGCCAGCAGGCGGGAGCGCAGGATGCGCATGGCCTGCTCCTTGTTCTGGAGCTGGCTTTTCTCGTTCTGGCAGGAGGCGACCACACCGGTCGGGAGGTGCGTGATGCGCACGGCCGAGTCGGTGGTGTTGACGGACTGGCCGCCGGGGCCGGAGGAGCGGTACACGTCGATGCGCAGGTCGTTCGGGTTGATCTCGACCTCGACCTCCTCGGCCTCCGGGGTGACGAGCACGCCGGCGGCGGAGGTGTGGATGCGGCCCTGGGACTCGGTGGCCGGGACGCGCTGGACGCGGTGGACGCCGCCCTCGTACTTCATCCGGGCCCAGACGCCCTGGCCGGGCTCGGTGGCGCCGTTGCCGCCCTTGGTGCGGACGGAGACCTGGACGTCCTTGTAGCCGCCGAGCTCGGACTCGGTCGAGTCGATGATCTCGGTCTTCCAGCCGACGCGCTCGGCGTAGCGCAGGTACATGCGCAGCAGGTCGCCCGCGAAGAGGGCGGACTCGTCGCCGCCGGCGCCGGCCTTGATCTCCAGGAGCACGTCCTTGTCGTCGCTGGGGTCGCGCGGGACGAGCAGCAGGCGGAGCTTCTCGGTGAGCTCCTCGCGCTGCGCGCTCAGCTCCTTGACCTCGGCGGCGAAGTCGGGGTCGTCGGCCGCCAGCTCCTTGGCCGTCTCGATGTCCTCGGCCGACTGCTTCCAGGCGCGGAAGGTCGCCACGATCGGGGTCAGCTCCGCGTAGCGCTTGTTCAGCTTGCGCGCGTTCGCCTGATCGGAGTGGACCGAAGGGTCGGCGAGCTTCTTCTCGAGGTCGGCGTGCTCGCCGACCAGGTCCTCGACCGCTTCGAACATCGGGTGCTCCTGGGGTGAAAAAGTCAAAAGTGGGCTGGGCTGTCGGTACGACGACAAAGGCGCCGGTCCGGCCGCCCCCGCATGGTCAGGGGGCGGCCGGAGACCGGCGCCTGGGTCGCGCTACTTCTTGGCCGCACCCTTGCCGAAGCGGGCCTCGAAGCGGGCCACACGGCCACCGGTGTCGAGGATCTTCTGCTTGCCCGTGTAGAACGGGTGGCACTCGGAGCAGACCTCGGCACGGATGGTGCCCTCGGTCAGGGTGCTACGGGTGGTGAACGACGCGCCACAGGTGCAGCTGACCTGGGTCTCGACGTACTCGGGGTGAACATCGCGCTTCAAGGTGTCTCCTAGATTCGGGAGGGCGCCGGGTCGCAGGAGCCGAATTGCGCACTGCGTGAACCGGGGCCGACAGACCAGTCTGCCAGGACCGGCCCGCCTGTCAAAATTCTCGGAACGCTCCCCTCAACGGGGCGGGGCCGGCATCTATTCCTGCCGGGTCCCGGCAGGGAAGGGCTACTGGACGATCGAGCCCGCGGTGCTCTTGTCCCCGTTGGAGTGCTCGGTGGCCGCCGCCGGGATGGGCTGGTCGGCCAGCAGGGCGTCCCAGACCATCTTGGAGTCCTTGGGCAGGAGCGCGACGCGGTCCTTGTCGAGCGGGTCCTGGGTCACCGGCACGGTGATCATGTGCATGTTCTCGGCGCCGATGCCCTGGAGCCCCTGGGCGAAGCTCGCGAGGGACTTCACGTCGCCGAGCGCCTTGTCGGTGGTGATCGCCTTGGTCGCGGAGTCGGCGAGGCCGTAGAGCTTCGCCGGGCTGTCGAAGACCCCGACGCCCTTGACCTGCTTGATCAGCGCCTTGATGAAGGCCTGCTGGAGCTGTATTCGGCCGAGGTCGCCGCCGTCACCGACGGTCTTGCGGGTGCGGACCAGGCCGAGGGACTGCTCGCCGTTGAGCTTGTGGGAGCCGGCCGGCAGGTCGAGGTGGCTGCCGTAGTCCTTGATCGGCTTGGTGGTCGTGAGCTGGACCCCGCCGAGGTTGTCGATGATCTTCTTGAAGCCGGTGAAGTCGACCTCGATGTAGTGGTCCATGCGGATCCCCGACATCGCCTCGACGGTCTTGACCGCGCAGGCGGCCCCGCCGATGGTGAAGGCCTCGTTGAACTGGGCGCGCTGCCGGGGGGCGCTGTTCTTCCCCTTGCCGATGGGGCAGGCGGGCCGGGGCAGCATCGTGTCCCGGGGGATCGACACCACGCTGGCCTGCTTGTGGCCCTCGTAGAGGTGGACGATCATCGCCGTGTCGGAGCGCGCCGAGCCGCCGTCGTCGGAGCCGTACTCGCTGTTCGCCCCGTCGCGGGAGTCGGAGCCGAGGACGAGGATGTCCATCGAGCCGTTGTCCACGTTCGGCGGGCGGTCCTTGCCCAGCGCCTGGTCGATGTCGACGCTGTGCAGGTTGCTGTTGAGCTTGAAGTAGAACCAGCCGAGGCTCCCGCCTCCCAGCAGGACCACGCCCGCGGCGGTCCAGGCGGCCACTCTGAGGCCCTTGCGGCGCCGCGGCTCCCCCCTGCGCCGGCCCCCGCGTGCGGCTCGCCGGCCGCGCCCCCTGGTGTCCTCGCTCATGCTCTCCTCAGTCCTGGCTCCGTGGCCCGTCTTCCTTCACTCAGACGGAGCAGCGCGTTCCAGGGTTCCACGGCTTCCTGTGCGAGCCGTAC
Source organism: Streptomyces sp. NPDC058157 (assembly GCF_042884105.1). Lineage (NCBI taxonomy): Bacteria > Bacillati > Actinomycetota > Actinomycetes > Kitasatosporales > Streptomycetaceae > Streptomyces > Streptomyces sp. NPDC058157. Next base: position 64,036 of record NZ_JBHVUQ010000006.1, on the reverse strand, counting down.
GCCTGTGGCGAAGGTCGCATAAAACGGAACCGCCCCCGCCGCGGGTGCGGCGGGGGCGGTTGCGTCTACGGGCGACCCGGTCAGTCGTCGTTCTTGCCGGCCGGGGTCGTCTTGGCGATCTGCATCAGGAACTCGGCGTTCGACTTCGTCTGCTTCATCTTGTCGAGCAGCAGCTCGATCGCCTGCTGCGAGTCGAGCGCGTGCAGCACCCGGCGCAGCTTCCAGACGATGGCGAGCTCCTCGCTGTTGAGGAGGATCTCCTCCTTGCGCGTACCCGACGGGTCGACGTCGACGGCCGGGAAGATGCGCTTGTCGGCGAGCTTGCGGTCGAGCTTGAGCTCCATGTTGCCGGTGCCCTTGAACTCCTCGAAGATCACCTCGTCCATGCGCGAGCCGGTGTCGACGAGCGCGGTGGCCAGGATGGTCAGCGAGCCGCCGTCCTCGATGTTGCGCGCGGCACCGAAGAAGCGCTTCGGCGGGTAGAGCGCGGTCGAGTCGACACCACCGGACAGGATGCGGCCGGAGGCGGGCGCCGCGAGGTTGTACGCGCGGCCCAGACGGGTGATGGAGTCGAGCAGGACGACCACGTCGTGACCCAGCTCCACGAGGCGCTTGGCGCGCTCGATGGCCAGCTCGGCGACGGTGGTGTGGTCCTCGGCCGGACGGTCGAAGGTCGAGGAGATGACCTCGCCCTTGACCGACCGCTGCATGTCGGTGACCTCTTCCGGACGCTCGTCGACCAGGACGACCATCAGGTGGCACTCGGGGTTGTTGGTGGTGATCGCGTTGGCGATCGCCTGCATGATCATGGTCTTGCCGGTCTTCGGCGGGGCCACGATCAGACCGCGCTGGCCCTTTCCGATCGGCGACACGAGGTCGATGATGCGGGTGGTCAGCACGCCCGGGTCGGTCTCCAGACGGAGCCGGTCCTGCGGGTAGAGCGGGGTCAGCTTCTGGAACTCGGGGCGGCCGCGGCCCGATTCGGGCGCCATGCCGTTGACGGAGTCCAGGCGCACGAGGGCGTTGAACTTCTCGCGGCGCTCGCCGTCCTTGGGCTGGCGGACCGCACCCGTGGTGTGGTCGCCCTTGCGCAGACCGGCCTTGCGGACCTGGGCGAGGGAGACGTACACGTCGTTCGGGCCGGGCAGGTAGCCGGAGGTCCGGATGAACGCGTAGTTGTCGAGGATGTCGAGGATGCCCGCGACGGGGATCAGGACGTCGTCGTCGGCGACCTGCGGCTCGCCCGGGGCGAACTCGTCACGGCCGCGGCGGCCACGGCGGTCGCGGTAGCGGCCGCGCCGGCCGCGCCGGCCGTCCTCGCCGTCGAAGTCGTCCTGCGGACCGTTGTCCTGACGGCCCTGCTGGCCCCGGCCGCCGCCCTGCTGCTGGCGGTCCTGACGGTCCTGGCGGTCCTGGCGGTCGGCACGGTCCTGACGGCCGCCCTGCTGGCCCTGGCCGCCGCCCTGCTGCTGCTGGCCGCCCTGCTCGTCGGCCTTGGCGCCGCGCTCGCGGCGGCCCTGGCGCTCGCCCCGCTCGCCGCGCTCGCCGCGGTCACGGCGGTCACGGCGGCTGCGGCCCTCGCCGGCCTCCTGCGCGGGGGCCTGGCCCTGCGCCGGGGCGGACACGGCCACGGCCTGCTCCGCCTTGGCCTCGGCCTGCGGGGCGGCCGCGGGGGCCTCGGTCTTCTGCTCGACCTGCACGACGGCGGGGGCCGAGGACTCGGGGCTGCCCGAGGGGGCGGTGGCGCGGCGGCGGCGGCGCTCGCCGGCCGGGGCGTCCTCGCTGATCGGCTGGCCCGGGATCTCGATCTGGGCCGGTGCGGCGGCGGGCTTCTCCGCGGGCGCGGCGGCGGCCGCCTCACCCGTGCGGGCCTTGCTGGTGGCGCGGCGCTTCGGCTTGGCCTCGGCGGCGTCGGCGGCGGGGGCCGCGGCCTTGGGGGCGCTGCCGCCCTGCGCCTCCTTGATGACCTCGATCAGCTGGCTCTTGCGCATCCGCGCGGTGCCCCTGATACCGAGGCCCGACGCGACCTGCTGCAGCTCGGCCAGGACCATGCCCTCGAGGCCGGTGCCGGAGCGGCGGCGCCGGGTGGCGGTGGCAGCTGCGGCGCCCGCGGCGGGGGCACTGGTGTCGACGTTGGTGTCGGCAGCGCCCATCAGATCGGTGGTGTCGCTCACGAAGGGTCCTTCCCTGGAGCGGACGTCGGCCTGTCTGGCTCGGCGACCGGTTGTGCTGTCCGACAACAGTCCTAGGTGTGTGAACTGTGCCGGGGCGGTGGTCCGCCGGTAGAGGTACGGCGGAGAGAAACGTGCATGGGTGGTTCCGGCGAGAAGCCCCCGAGCTGGAAGCGTGGGAATGTCACGCCGATTCCGGAGCGTGCTCGAAACTGCTGGAAGCGATCAAAGCAGTCGGGGAGGCTCCCGGAAGAAAGGTGGTCCCGGATGGGGACACTGAGCACCGAGCCATGGCGGCTTCGGTTGCGTACTTGAGATTAACACTACCGGATCCAACAGACATTCCCCCTCTCAATCACCGGCAATCGCCCTTCCGGGGCGGGCGGCCTGCCCGGCCGCCCGCCCCGGAGGGCCGTGTCACGAGGACACGGACTGACCGCCCTGGGCGCCCAGCGGAAGGACGCTCGCACCCGCGGCGTCGAGGGCGAGCCGGTTCGCGGCCCACCCCTCGCCCGCGAGCTGCGCGACCTTGTCGGCCGCGTCGTTGTCGACCAGCGCGAGGACCGTGGGGCCCGCGCCGGAGATGACCGCGGGGATGCCGTCCGCCCGCAGCCGGTTGACGAGCGCCACGCTCTCCGGCATCGCCGGGGCGCGGTACTCCTGGTGCAGCCGGTCCTCGGTGGCGGGCAGCAGGAACTCGGGACGCCTGGTCAGGGCCTCCACGAGCAGGCCCGCGCGCCCCGCGTTCACGGCGGCGTCCACGTGCGGAACGGAGCGCGGCAGCAGGCCGCGGGCGGTCTCGGTCAGGACCGGCTTCGACGGGACGAAGACCACCGGAACGATGGAATCGGCGGGGTCCATACGGATCGCCTTGGCACTCCCGCCCTCCATCCAGGCGAGGGTGAAGCCGCCGAGCAGACAGGCGGCGACGTTGTCCGGGTGGCCCTCGATCTCGGTGGCCAGCTCCAGCAGCGCCGTGTCGTCGAGCTTCGCCTCGCCGCCTATGGTCACGGCGCGCGCGGCGACGATGCCGGCGCAGATCGCGGCCGAGGAGGAGCCGAGGCCCCGCCCGTGCGGGATGCGGTTGGCGCAGACGACCTCCAGGCCGCGCGGCTGTCCGCCCAGCAGGTCGAAGGCGGTGCGCATGGAGCGTACGAGGAGGTGGCTCTCGTCACGCGGGAGGGTGTCGGCGCCCTCACCCGCGATGTCGATGTTCAGGCCGGAGTCGGCGACGCGGACGACCACGTCGTCGTAGAGCCCCAGGGCCAGGCCGAGGGCGTCGAAGCCGGGGCCGAGGTTGGCACTGCTGGCGGGCACGCGCACTCGTACGGCGGCGGCGCGGAACGCTGGACCTGCCATCGGTCGATGACACTCCTTGTGACTGTGCGGGATCCGGCGGGCTGTGCGGGATCTTCGCTGCGAAATGTACTGGAGAACGTACGACACCCGAAGGCCCTCGGGGCAGCACCGCGGTCATATGCGCGGTGGCGGATGTCAGTACAGCGTATCGAAGGAAGGTTCTCCCGCGACATAGGGCGCACAGGAGGCGCACGATGCGTGTCGCCGTCTTCCGGTGGATCGACGCTGAATTGCCGTTGGCTTCCGGTGTCGTACGGGCCGGGTTGCCGGATTCCGGAAGGTTTCCGGAATCCGGCAACGCCGGTCGCGGGCCGCTCCGCGCGGCCCAGGGGGCTGCCGGGTCGGGCCCGGGGTCAGACCAGGCCGAGCCGGACGGCCGCGGCCTCGGCGTCCACCGGAACGGTGACGGGCTGCGGAGCGCCCGCGACCGCCCAGTCGGGGTCCTTCAGGCCGTTGCCGGTGACGGTGCACACGATCTTCTGGCCCGGGTCGACCAGGCCCAGCTCGGCGGCCTTGAGCAGACCGGCCACGGACGCGGCCGAGGCGGGCTCGACGAAGACGCCCTCCTGGGAGGCCAACAGGCGGTAGGCGGCCAGGATCTGGCGGTCCGTCACCTCGTCGATGAAGCCGCCCGACTCGTCGCGCGCGGCCAGGGCGTAGTCCCAGGAGGCCGGGTTGCCGATGCGGATCGCGGTGGCGATGGTGTGCGGCTCCTTGACGACCTCGCCGCGCACGATCGGCGCGGAGCCGGAGGCCTGGAAACCCCACACGCGGGGCGTACGGGAGGCCAGGCCGTCGGCCTTGTACTCCTTGAAGCCCTTCCAGTACGCGGTGATGTTGCCGGCGTTGCCGACGGGCAGCACGTGGATGTCGGGGGCGTCGCCGAGCGCGTCCACGATCTCGAACGCGGCCGTCTTCTGGCCCTCGATGCGCACCGGGTTGACGGAATTGACCAGCGCCACCGGGTAGTTGTCGGACAGCGCGCGGGCCAGGTCCAGGCAGTCGTCGAAGTTGCCGTCAACCTGCAGGATCTTGGCGCCGTGCACGAGGGCCTGGCCCATCTTGCCGAGCGCGATCTTGCCGCGCGGCACGAGGACCGCGGACACCATGCCGGCGCGTACCGCGTACGCGGCGGCGGAGGCGGAGGTGTTGCCCGTGGAGGCGCAGATGACGGCCTTGGCGCCGTCCTCCTTGGCCTTGGTGATGGCCATGGTCATGCCGCGGTCCTTGAAGGACCCGGTGGGGTTCGCTCCCTCGACCTTGAGGTGCACCTCACAGCCGGTGCGCTCGGAGAGCACCTGGGCGGGAACGAGGGGAGTGCCGCCCTCCCGGAGCGTGACCACGGGGGTCGTCTCGGTGACCGGCAGGCGGTCCCGGTACTCCTCGATGATGCCGCGCCACTGGTGGGTGCGATTGCTGCTCATGGGTCCTTACTCCCCTTCAACACGCATGATGCTGGCGACACCGCGCACGGTGTCCAGCTTCCGCAGCGCCTCGACGGTCCCGGAGAGGGCGGCGTCGGGTGCGCGGTGGGTGACGACGACGAGGGAGGCCTCACCGTCCTTGCCCTGCTGCCTGACCGTGTCGATCGACACGCCGTGCTCCGCGAAGGTGGTCGCCACCTGGGCGAGGACGCCCGGCTTGTCCGCCACATCGAGGCTGATGTGGTAGCGGGTGACGACGTCCCCCATGGGGCTGACGGGCAGCTGGGTGTACGCCGACTCGCCGGGCCCCGTTGCCTCGGCGAGCTTGTTGCGGCAGACGGCGACGAGGTCGCCGAGCACCGCGGACGCGGTCGGCGAACCGCCCGCGCCGGGCCCGTAGAACATCAGCCGCCCGGCGGCCTCCGCCTCGACGAAGACCGCGTTGTAGGCCTCGCGGACGGAGGCGAGCGGGTGGCTGAGCGGGATCATCGCCGGGTGGACGCGGGCCGTGACGGACTCGCCGTCGGCGGCGCGCTCCAGGATGGCGAGGAGCTTGATGGTGCAGCCCATCCGCTTGGCGGAGGCGAAGTCCGCGGCGCTGACCTCGGTCATGCCCTCGCGGTACACGTCGTCGAGGCGGACGCGGGTGTGGAAGGCGATGCCGGCCAGGATCGCGGCCTTGGCGGCGGCGTCGTAGCCCTCGACGTCGGCGGTCGGGTCGGCCTCGGCATAGCCGAGGGCGGTGGCCTGGTCGAGCGCCTCCTGGTAGCCGGCGCCGGTGGAGTCCATCTTGTCGAGGATGAAGTTCGTCGTGCCGTTGACGATGCCCATCACCCGGTTGATCTTGTCGCCGGCGAGGGACTCGCGCATCGGGCGGACCAGCGGGATGGCGCCGGCGACGGCGGCCTCGTAGTACAGGTCCAGCCCGTGCGTCTCGGCCGCGGCGTGCAGCGCGGCGCCGTCCTGGGCGAGCAGCGCCTTGTTGGCGGAGACGACGGAGATGCCGTTCTCGAAGGCGGTGGTGATCAGGGTGCGGGCGGGCTCGATGCCGCCGATGACCTCGATGGCCACGTCGATGTCGCCGCGTTTGAGCAGCGCGGTGGCGTCGGTGGTGACGAGCGCGGGGTCGATGCCCTCGCGCACCTTGGAGGGGCGGCGCACGGCGACGCCGGCGAGCTCGACGGGCGCGCCGATCCTGGCGGCCAGATCGTCGGCGTGCGTCGTCATGATGCGCGCCACCTCTGAGCCGACCACGCCACAGCCCAGCAGCGCCACCTTCAGCGGACGCGTACGCATCATTCGACCTACGCCTTTCGATCTTTCTTCGCTCCCGGCGCGCGGGTTACGCGCCAGGTATGAACCAGTCTCACTCAATGGACAGCAGTTTCCATCTTCGGTCCATTGAGTGAGACGTCTATTTTCGGGGCCGGACGCCCGGTCCCGAAAATATGGGAATCACCCGAGGTCGAGTGACAGGAGATCTTCCTCCGTCTCACGCCGGACGATCACCCGCGCGGCCCCGTCGCGCACGGCGACGACGGGCGGGCGGAGCGCGTGGTTGTAGTTGCTGGCCATGGAGCGGCAGTACGCCCCGGTGGCGGGTACGGCGATCAGGTCGCCGGGGGCCAGGTCGGCGGGGAGGAAGGCGTCCCGCACGACGATGTCGCCGCTCTCGCAGTGCTTGCCGACGACGCGGACGAGCATGGGCTCGGCGTCGGAGACGCGGGAGACGAGGGTCACGGCGTACTCGGCGTCGTACAGGGCCGTCCGGATGTTGTCGGACATGCCGCCGTCGACGGAGACGTAGGTCCGCAGCCCTTCGAGCGGCTTGATGGTCCCGACCTCGTAGAGCGTGAACGCCGTCGGCCCCACGATGGCGCGGCCCGGCTCGACGGAGATCCGGGGGGCCTTCAGCCCCGCGCTCTCGCACTCGCGCGCGACGATCTCGGTGAGCGCCTTGGCGATCTCGTGCGGCTCGCGCGGATCGTCGGCCGACGTGTAGGCGATGCCCAGCCCGCCACCGAGGTCGATCTCGGGCAGCTCGACCCCGTGCTCGTCGCGGACGGCGGCCAGCAGCTGCACGACCCGCTTCGCGGAGACCTCGAAGCCGGCCATGTCGAAGATCTGGGAGCCGATGTGGGAGTGGACGCCGAGCAGCTCCAGGCTGTCGTGCCCGAGCGCCCGCCGCACGGCCTCCGCGGCGGACCCGTCGGCCACGGCGATGCCGAACTTCTGGTCCTCGTGGGCGGTGGCGATGAACTCGTGGGTGTGCGCCTCCACGCCCACGGTGACGCGGATCTGCACGGGCTGGCGCACGCCCAGCTCGGCCGCGATGTGCGCGACCCGTGCGATCTCCTGGTACGAATCGAGCACGATCCGCCCCACCCCGGCGGAAACCGCGCGCCGGATCTCGTGCTCCGACTTGTTGTTCCCGTGGAAGGCGATCCGCTCGGCGGGCATCTCGGCGGCGAGCGCGGTGGCCAGTTCCCCGCCCGAACACACGTCGAGGTTCAGCCCCTCTTCCTTCAGCCACTTCACGATGGCCTTGGAGAGGAACGCCTTCCCCGCGTAGAAGACGTCGGCGTCCTTGCCGAAGGCGTGCGCCCACGCGCGGCAGCGGGCCCGGAAGTCCTCCTCGTCGAGGAAATACCCCGGGGTCCCGAATTCCTCGGCGAGGCGGGTCACTTCGATGCCGCCGACGGTGACGACCCCGTCCTCGTTCCGGGTGACGGTCCGCGACCAGACCTTCTCGTCGAGCGCGTTCAGGTCGGCGGGCGGCGGGGCGTGGTGGCCCTCGGGCAGGACGTCGGCGTGGCGGGGTCCGGCAGGGTGCGCGGAGCGGCTCATCGGAATCTCTCTTCGGGAGTCACAAAGAATCTGGGGCGTCTATGCCGAGGAGGGCGAGGCCGCCGGCCAGCACCGCCCCGGCGGCTTCGGCAAGGGCCAGCCGGGCGCGGTGGGCGGCCGAGGGTTTCTCGTCCCCGAGGGGCAGGACCTGGTGCTGGAAGTCGAGGAGCGCGTCGGCGACGGCGACGAGGTGCCGGGCGAGCCGCTCGGGCGCGCGGTGGTGCGCGGCGGCCTCGAGGGCGAGGGGCTGGTCGGCGAGGGCGCGCAGCAGGGCGGGCGCGTCGACGTCCCCGGGCTCGGCGCGGAAACCGAGGTCGCGGGCGTTCCGCGTCAGCGCGCGGGCCCGGGCGTGGGCGTACCGCACCCGGAAGACCTCGTTCTCCTCTGTCTGGAGGAGCAGCCCGTCACCGAACACGGGCGTCTCCCGCCCCGGCACGACGACCATGGCCCAGACGGCGGCCGCGGCCCCGTACCGCGCGAAGACGTCCCCGTCCCGCCGGGCGACGGGCGCGACCTGCGCCTCCCCGTCCGCCTGGGGGAACCCCTGGCTCTCCCGGATCCGCGCGACGGCCGCGTGCACGACCTCCCGGCGCGTCCCGGCGGGGGGCTGCGGGGAGACGGAGAGGCATCCGTACCGCCCGGCTCGCCCGGCCACGTCCCTCACGAGCTCGGCGGCGGAGAGGGGGTCGAGGGTGAAGTTCAGGAATCCGGGCCCGGTGACGTCGACGGTCGCGATGCCGGGCTCCTGGGCGAGCGCCTCGGCGAGCACGAGGGCCCCCTCGGCGCCCCTGCCCATCCGCAGCGCGACGGGGCTGGCGTACTCCCCCGCCCCTCCGGGCCGGGTCCGCTCGACGACCACCCGCCCGGGCGCGGGCCCGTCCAGCTCTCCGGCCTCGACGGCACGGCGTACGGCGCGTACGACGGCACGAGAGAGGTCGGCGGGGATCACGGCACCCAGCCTAGGGGAGAAGCCCGCCCCCCATGCATCGGGTTTCGCCATGTGGAATACCCGGCCCCGGGCACCCCGCCTGCGGTGTTCCCCTACACCCCTCTACCGGCGGAGGCACCCTTGCGCTCCCGCCGGTCCCGGCGCTCGACGAGCCGGCGTACGACCTTCACCAGCTCGGCGGGCTCGAAGGGCTTGGCGAGGAAGGCGTCCACGCCGGCGGCGAGGGCGGCCTCGACCTCGTGCTGGGTACAGGCGCTGACGATGGCGAGCGGCACGTGCCGCGTCCGCGGATCGGCCCGCAGCCGCGCGGCGGCCCCGAACCCGTCCAGCCGGGGCATGACCACATCAAGGGTGATCGCATCGGGGCACACCCGGTGGACCACGTCCAGGCACTCGGCACCATCGTTCGCGGTCACGACCTCGAAGCCCTCCAGCTCGAGATTGACCTTGATCAGCTGCCGGATGACCTTGTTGTCGTCGACAACGAGGACCCGGCCCGAGGCGCCTGGCACAACTCGAGGGTAGGTCGCCCTAAGCCCCCGCGTCCGGGTTTTTGCCACTTCCACCCCCTCCGGGCGACCGGCCTCCCTCCTCCGCCAGAATCCGTTCCTGATCACCCCGTGGGAGCTGGTAGTGTTCAACCCGTCGCCGCAACGCGAACGACACGCCCCCGTAGCTCAGGGGATAGAGCAACGGCCTCCGGAGCCGTGTGCGCAGGTTCGAATCCTGCCGGGGGCACTTCGCATGAAGTGCCCGAAGACCCCGCCATCAGCGGTCACGCTGAGGACGGGGTCTTGGCGTATGTACGGCCAGGGGCGGATGCGCACATCCCCCTGATGTGTCAAGACACGTGAATCCGGGGCCTGACCCGGTGGGGGTCCCGAGGGCCTACTGGAGGTGCGGTCGAGAGGAGCACGAGGCTCCCGCCCGGCCCGTACCTACCGGAGGAGGACTCCCATGACGACCCAGCCGTTCTGGACCCGCCGCATCTTCGTGTTCGCCGCATCGACCATCGTGGCCGCCGGGAGCGCCTTCCTGAACGTCGCCGCGTTCGCCGCCGTCCACGGGACGCCGCACGCGGCCGTGGCCGACCACCAGTGGGAGTGCTTCCGGGCCCCCTGCGGTCCGCCCGACGGCGGCGGGTCCTTGCCCGGGCCCGGGCATCCCTCCCCCCACGTCTGGGAATGCTTCGCGGCCCCCTGCAACCCGCCGGGCGACGGCTTCCCGCCGCCCAATCCCGCTCCGGTGGGGACAGCGGTCGCGTAGTTGCAGGGGCACGGCCCGCCGGGTGTCCGGCGGGCCGTTTCCGTCAGCCGGCGTGGGGCCAGTCCCGGGCCGTGCGCCGGGTGCGGCGGTCGTTCTCGGTGCGGAGGGCGGTGAGCCAGGGCCAGAGGTCCGGCAGGGGCTGCGCCGCGCAGGCGAGGCGGTGTTCCACGCGGCAGCGCTGGGCCGGGTCCGGTGGGCTGACCCCGTAGACGGTCACACGGCCGTCGGACCGTTCTATCCAGCGGTGCTGCGGCGGCACGACGTGGGCCAGGGGCGCCATGCCCGGCTCCAGCAGCACCCAGTCGTGCTCCGGCGTGGCCACCCGGTCCACCGGCAGGCCACAGTACGGGCAGTGCGGCTGCCCGGCGCGCAGCCGGGGCGGTTCGTCCTGGTAGTCCCCCATACCGTGAGGGTCGACAGTCAGGCGGCCCGTGCAAAGGGCGCGAACCGGCCAGGACGGGTGGGGCGGGCGAGTACGGGTGGGGCAGGACGCGACGCAGGGGGCGAATTTCGCCCCCATACGTCCACCCGCCATCGGCCGGGAATGGGTGGGAGACCCGTGCCGTACGCCGATGCGGCTAGGAACTCGCGGGGTCGGGTTCCCAGTGCGGGGGCTCGGAACCAGCCGCCGGTGGTTCGTCGGCGGGATCTTCGGGCGCGGACTCCTCCGGGGTCTGGTCCGGCCAAAGGTGCGAACGTACCTCCTCGGCCTCCCCCCGACGGCCGGCTCCTTCCAACCCGCGGATGATGCGGTGCAGCAGCGTCCAGCGCTCGGGCGAGGGATCCTCCAGGCCGGCCGCGTCCAGAAGCCTCGCCACACAGTCGACCGTGGACAGCGGCAGGTCCTGAGGGTGGTCCCGGGGCAGGCTGTCGTCGTCCCAGGGGGCGGAGCCGGCATCGGAAGGCCCCTCCACCAGGTGCCGGAACAGCTCCGCCACCTCCGTGTCGTTCGACGCCGCCGAGAGCTGGGCCAAGGGACCCAGGAGGTTGACGGTGCCCTCCACGTCGTCCTCGTGGCGCGCCAGCCACCACACCGCCGCGCTGCCCGGGGTCTTCAGGATCTCGTCGGCGAGATACTTGCGCTTGCTCCGCTCGTACTGGCGTTCCTGCTCCCAGGTGCCCTCCTCCTTGCGCAGTCCCGCGAGCTTCCGCAGCCGCTCGCCGTCCTCGGCGGCGAGGGTGAGGGTGACGTCCGTGACCATGACGACCAGCGTCGCCGAGTCGTCAAGGGCATGGGAGCCGAGTTGCTCCTCCAGGCGGTACTGAACGGATCCATAGCGGTCCGGGGGCTCGTGCAGGGTCAGTTCCTGCGCCCTTCTGAGAACAGTGGCCGCGGCCAGACCGGACAGGCTGCCGTGTGTCGGCGCGTCGCCCGCGGTCGTGGCGGGGCGCCACCAGACGGATGCCGAGAAGAGGAAGTCGTAGTCGGGGAGGGCACTGCGCAGGGCCACCCGGTCCAGATGGGTCTCCTGGAACGGTGCTTCGGCCGGACGCTCGGGCCCGGCGTCCGCCCGAGCGGCGGCCTCCTCGTAGCGGGCCCGGTCAGCGGCCCGTCGGCGGACCCTTTCCGCCCGCTTCATGGAGATCAGTCCGAGCGCCGCAGCGAGCGCGGCCGCCAGGAAGATCCAGGTCAGGTAGGTGCTCACCAGCCACCTCCGGAACCGGCCGCAGCGAGGTCGAGGGTCCTGTCGATCCGCTCCCAGAGCCAGGTCGCGATGGACTCCCGCTCCGGGCGGCCCGCCTCCCAGGTGCAGGTGATCGCGTAGAGCCGATTGGTGTGATCGCCGCTGCCGGCAGCCGCCCGGACCAGCACGTCGAGCGCGGGGTCCCTGCGGGCGGGGAGCATGAGCGAGACGGCGTCCAGCCAGCTCTGCACGAGCGGGCCCCAGGCCTCCGGTGCGCTCTGGAACATGGCCGCGCGCCATACGTGGGCCAGTTCCTGCCAGGGAAGGTCGGATGGCAGCGCGGCCTGCGGGATCAGGGCGCGCAGCAGTCCGAGGTTGCCCAGGGACCGGGGTCCGGCGTGTGTGGTGAGCCGGTTGATCAGGAAGCGTCGCAGCCTCGGGTCTCCTGCGACCAGGTCGAACAGCGCGGTGCGGGCGTACTCCCCGTTCCGTTGCAGCGCCAGGTGGTGCAGCCGGACTACCGCCTGATGAGGGTGTGTACGGGCGAGCACGTCCCGGCAGACATCGGTCAGCACGCGGAAGAGTCCCGGGGCGAGTTCCGGCGACTTGGACCAGTCCCAGATCTGCCGTCGGATGAGCGAGCTCTGCCGTTCGTCACGCAACCCCAGAGCCAAGGCGGTCGCCGCCTCCGCGTAACGGGCGCGCGGAGGACCGGTTCCGGCCCAGCGCTCGGCCTTCTCCAGGAGATCGCCGGGGCGGCCCACTCCGAGGACCTGTTCGGTGAAGCGGATGACGAGGTCGGTGCGATCGTCCGACGTGAGCCCGTCGCGCCTGATCGTCCCGTCGACCCAGGAGCTCAGTGCGTCTCGAAGGTCGGGGAAGTGGAGCCAGAAGTGCCTGCGGATCGCGGCGTCGTAGGCCAGCTTCGCGAAGGAGATCCGGCCGGCCTCGTTCCGGAGGACGCCGAGCGTCGTCAGCTGGTCGAGAAAATCGCGCTGCGCCAGGCCGTGCGCGGCGGCATCTCCGTGTCCGAGTGCGCGCAGCAGGAGGTTACGGCTGTGGAAGACAGCGTCCGCCGGCGCTCCGTGCAGCATGGCGGCGGTCAGCAGGAGGGCACGGTCCTCTACGGCCGTCAGCCTGGCAACCTGCTTCGCCGCCTCGGCCGTTCGGTCGTTGACAGCCCGGCGTGCCTCTTCGCGCCAGGTGTCGAACCCACCGTCGTGGTGGCCGCTGTCGCGGGCACGCAGGACCATGGCGCAGAACCGTACGAGCTCGCTCATCGGGGCGTTGGCGAAAAAGCCTGCCAGTGCCGGAGTCCTCAGCTGCTCCACCTCGCAGGGGACGCCGGCGACGCGCAAGGCTCGGCGCACCACGGCGAGGGGGCGGGGCCGGCGCAGCAGCACGACGAGAGGGGCGAGCTGCGGGTCCAGAAGGGGGTCCGCGCAGGCCGGAAGTACGACGACCAGCCGCGCCTTGGCCCGCTCCACGACTCCGCGGTGGAGGGCGAGGATCTTCTGGACTTCGGGAAAGTCCTCGTAGGAGGTTCCGGAGAGATCGAGGAGGAACCGGTCCCGGGGGTCGGCGTCCAGCAGCCCGCGCTCCGACGGGTCCGCTGACGGGTCCGCCGTCAACTCCTCGAACCGCCCCTCCTCCCCAGCCCCTGGGGCAGGAGCCTCGTGGAGGAGCATGATTGCGGCCGCGCTACGGCCGCTGCCGGCCGGACCCTGGAGCAGGACGACAGCGCCGGGGACTTCGAGCCGGCGGGCCGCTTCCCCGTAGTTGCCCGGGCGGATGAACCGCTTGCACAGATCCGCACGTCGTTCCCAGCCGATGTGGAGGCGGTCACGGGCCTTGCCGGTCGACGTGACCCACACGTTGTACTGCGGGCCGGGCCCTTGGTTGACCGGGCCCGTGGCGCCGAAGAAGGAGCTGCTGAAGTCCCCCGGCATCACTCGCCGTCCTTGCGGTGGTCGGCGCGCTCGCTGTGCTGACGCATGTCGCCGGAGTTGTCGCCCGCCACGTAGTTCACCCCCATGCCGTCGCCGGAGAACGTCGGGGCGTTGTACTGGGCGCCCGAGCCGGTGTTCACGGGTCCGCGCGGCTCGTTGACGAAGGTCCCGAGGCCGCCGTGCAGGTTGCCGATGCCGCCGCGTACGTCCCGGGCCTTCATACGGACGGAGCCGGTGTCGTCCCGCGCGGATCCACCGTCCCGCTGCTGCGGCGACCGGTCGGCGTCGGCGAGCTGCGGAACCAGGTCGGCCAGGTCGTCGCCGAGCCGCCTCAGGTCGGCCTCGGCGTTGCGGTGGTCGAGTCGGCGGTACTGGTGATCGGCGAGCTCCTCCAGCTCCCGGGGCAGCGCCGTCCGGTCGAGCCGGGTCGTACGGCCCACGAGGACGGGGATGACGTGGGCGCCGGTGTCCAGGGCCTCCAGGATTTCGCGCCGGGTCCAGTCCTCGGGGTCCTCGAGCGCCCGGCGTCCGTCCTTGTCGGTGTACTCCGCCCAGCGCGGCCCGATCACCACGAGCAGGACGCTGCAGCGGCGCACGGCCGTGAGGAGTTCCTGGGGGAAGGCCCGGCCGGGGCGGATGGACTTGCCAGCGCGGAAGACCTGCTCGTCGCCGAAACGGGCGGAGAGCTCGCGTTCGATGACGGTGGCGGTGGCTTCCTCGTCGCCGGTGCGGTAATTGACGAAGATTTCGGGCATGGCTGATTCCCCTCCTGGCTCATGAATGCGATGACTGGTGATGGCGGCCCGGCCAAACCGGGTTGCCGGTGGGTGGGCCCGTATCAGATTCGGGCGGGCCTGAGGGCCCAGGCGAATGCGGGCTGCAGATCGCGTACGGCACGATGGGTGCGATAGCGGCCGAGTTCACCGGCGAGGCGGCGGATATCGGTCCGCACGGTGGCAGAGGGTACGGCGGTGTTGACGTCGAGGAGTTCCCGAGCCAGGGCGCAGGAATACTCGAGATCACCCGCGGCCGCATGCGCGAGGGCCCGACGGAATCCGTATCTCGTACGCGTCCGCAGTGCGTGCGGTGGGATGCCGAGGAATTCCCGGTCCAGCACCTGGGCGGCTTCGCGGGGACTGCCGAGGTCGTACAGGCACCAGCCGGTGACCATGGCCGAGGGATCGGCCAGGTTGGTGGTACCGATGACGGGTCCCGCACTGGGGTCCGCGTCCCCGGCGGCTGCGGCGAAGCTCCGGCGTGCCAGTTCGAGGGCGCGCATGCAGGCGAGTTCGTCACCGGCGAGGGCGTGCCCCTGGGCCTCGCGCTGGGCGGCAAGGCCCCTGATCCGGGGCGGCAGGCGCCTGTCGGACCGGGCCTGGGCGGCGAGACCCGTCGTGGCGGCCGCGTCGCCGTCGTAGAAGGTGACGAGTGCGCGCCGCACCAGGGCGTACGAGGCAAGGTGCGGGTCCCCGCCTGCCTGGGCCAGCAGGACGGCGTCCGCGGTCCAGGCGAGGGCCGCGCGGCTGCTGCCCGCCTCCTGCGCCATCCATCCGGTGAACTCCGCGAAGCGGGAGGCCAGGAGCAGGAGTGGCGGCCGATTGTGGGGATCGCTCTTGGATACGAGCGCGACGACCGCCCGTGTCTGGGCTTCCAGCAGGGGCAGGAGGACTGCCGGGTCGGTGCACTGGCCGAGCCGGCGGGACTGGTCGAGCTGAGTGGCCAGCGAGTCCGGCAAGGCGGTGCCGGCCGGAGCCGGGGTGGCGCCCGGGCGCTTGGGGACGCGGCCCGGAAGCACTCCTTCCCGCGATGCGCGGATCGCGTCGAGGAATGCCCGCCGGTCGAGCTCGGACCGTCGCTCGTCCGCTTCCTGGGCGCTACGGCGGGCTGTTTTCTCCTCGGTTTCGGGTGACACGGGTTCGGCCAGTCTGCGCAGGGCACCGTCTGCCCTGAGAAACCTGTCGACCCGCTGGACGAGTTCTGGTGAGGGCCGGACCTTACCCAGCTCGACCTTGCTGAGATAACCCTTGGTGTAGTTCACCCCCAAGGCCAATTCCGTAAGGGTGTATCCGGCCCGATGCCGTAATCGGCGCAGTTCCGGTCCCCATTCGGGCGAGGTGCCCATGAAGCTCAACTCCCCGAAGTCGTGAAGTTCTTGGAGATCGATTCAGTGGTGAGTGTGGCATGCGGTCCGGGTTTACGGGCGTCATCGCCGAGGTTTCCTGTTGCCAGTACGGATCGTGACGTTCCAGCGCCGGATCCGTCACCGTGCGTATCCTCCCGCCTGTCGGTCCGGTGGACCGTACGAGGGGGTGGGGGCAGGGTCTGTGTGTTCGGGGGGTGGTGGGGGGACGGGGGGTGCGTAGGGTTGATTTGAGGCCGCTTTGTGCCGTTGACCTGGTGCTTTGCGGTGTGATGGCGCATAGAGGATGGGGCGACGAGATGCGTGAGCTGGCGGAGACCGCGCGGCAGTGGGTGGCCGAGGGGCGGGTGGCCTTCCTGGCGCGGCCGGTGACCGAGCAGGGGTTCGGGCCGCGGGACCCTGCCGGGGCCGTGCTCGTGGACGCGCGGGGCGAGTGTGTCGGGGCGCTGTACCGCGGGGTGTTCGACGCCGAGCTGGTGGCCGAGGCCGGGGCCATGGGGGCCGGGGGCGGGGCGCGGGTGTGCGAGGTGTCGGTCGGGGCCGGGGAGGCCACCGAGGCGAAGCTGACCTGTGGCGGGCAGGCCGAGGTGCTGTTGCAGCCGCTGGCCGCGATCCCCGCCGAGTGGTGGGAGCTGCTCGGGACGGGGGCCGGGGTGGCGCTCGTGACGCGGCTGAACGAGGGGGCGGACGCCGCGGTGAGCGAGGTCGTGCGGGCCGGGGGCGTGCCCGCCGACGACGCCGCGCGGCGGGCCGGGGAGCTGCTCGGGACGCGCCGGCCGGGGCGGGACGCGCTGTACGGGGGGTCCGGGCTGGTGCTCGTGGAGGCGTATCCGTCGGCTCCGTACCTGGTGGTCGGCGGCGGCGGGGAGCTGGCCGAGGTGATCGGGGCGCAGGCGGCGCTGCTGGGGTGGGAGTCGGTGACGGTCGAGAGCGCCGGCGAGGCGGAGAAGGTGCTGGACCGGCACCGGGACGCCGCCTGTCTGGTGCTGCTCAGTCACGACCCGGACTTCGACGTGCCGACGCTGCGGAACGCGCTGGCGCTGGGGATCCCGTACGTGGGTGCGCTGGGGTCGCGGCGGACCACCGCGCGGCGGCGGGAGGGACTGCTCGCCGACGGGGTGGCCGAGGCCGAGCTGGCGCGGGTGCACGGGCCGATCGGGCTGGACCTGGGGGCGAAGACCCCGGCCGAGACCGCGCTGGCGATCTGCGCGGAGATCCTCGGGGTGCTCGGGGGGAGGGACGCCCGGGGGCTGCGGGATTCCGACGGGCCGCTGCGGTGACGGCCGTGCGCCGTTCATGATTCTTTGGGCCGGGCGCGTGAAAATGGTGCGAAAACGGGAAAATGAGACTCATGGACATGATCCTGAGCGTGGACGCGACTCTCTCCCGTAGCGCGTGGTTCTTCATCGTCGGAATCGTCATCGTCGGGTTCCTGCTCGCCGGGTTCAAGCTGGGGCAGCGGGTGCGCGCCAAGGAGCCGCCGCCGCCCACCCCCGAGAGCCAGCCGCACCTGCCCGAAGGGGGTGCCGTCCACGAGGTCCGGGAGGAACGGGACCACGTGGAGATCCCCGAGGGCGGCCTGAGGCCGCACGAGATGCAGGGGTACGGGAACTTCGGGTCCACGACCTCCGCGCACCCCGACGAGGTACGGGCCGAGCGGGAGTCCGGGTACAAGCCCGTGAGCGGGCCCGGCCCGCACCCGCAGCCCGGGGCACCGCCGGACGCGGGACGCGGGGCGCACGCCTAGCCGCCGCCCTCCGGAGTCCACGGAAGCCTCCCCCTCTGACCCGCGCCGTCGGCGGCGCGGGTCAGAGGTCCGTCCGGAGCCGGAGCACTTCGGGCGGGGGGTGGCGGGTCGAGGCGTGGCGGACCTCGGCCGTGAGGGGCGGGTCCAGGGGGGTGTAAGGGGTCTCGCCCAGGCCGATCGCCGTGGCCGTCGGCAGCCGCGGGGGCGGGGGCGGTGGCGGGGCGGTACGCAGGGCCGCCGCGAGGTCGGCGCGGAGGGCGGCCGGCAGGGGGCTCGACACCAGGGGGGTCTCCTCGTCCTCCCCCGGGAGGAGCAGGACCAGGGCGAGCGGGCGGCGCGCCGTGCCGGTGTAGCCGATCACCGCCGCGTCCCGGACGTCGGTGTGGCGGAGCTTGCGCCAGGCGCGGCGGCCGGAGGGGTAGGGCTGGTCCAGGCGTTTGACGACCAGCCCCTCGATGCCGCTCGCGGGCAGGGTCTCGTACCAGGTCTCGGCCAGTTCCGGGTCGGTGGTCATCGGCACCGGCTGGAGGGGCGGGCCGAGGGGGGCGAGGAGGTCGACCAGCAGGGCGCGGCGGCGTTCGTAGGGTCGGGCGCGCACGTCGAGACCGGACAGCTCCAGCACGTCGAAGGCCGCGTACGAGGCGGGGAGGGTGCGCGCCAGGGCGGCGGCGCGGGCCGGGGTGGCGGCGGCCCTGCGCTGGACCAGGGCGAAGTCCGTCCGGCCGGCGTGCCAGACGACCACCTCCCCGTCCAGGACGGTTCCGGCCGGCAACCGCCGGGCGGCCTCCGCGAGATCGGGGAACGCGGCGGTCACGGTGCGGCCGGAGCGGGCCTGGAGGACGACGCCCTCGGCCGTGCGCAGGACGACCATGCGGTGGCCGTCGAACTTCGGCTCGTAGGCCAGTCCCGGGCCGCGCGGGAGGCTGCGTACGGAGGCGGCCAGGGCCACTCGGACGGGGGGCGGGGTCATCGGCGGGCGCCGGGCAGGGGGGCGGCCCGGGCGGGGTCGAGGAGGGGGGCCAGGAGGTCGCCGTCGCGGGCGAGGCGGGGCGGCACGTCGTCGGCGAGGAACACCAGGTCGGCGGGGTCCCGGCAGGACCGGAGCTCCGTCCAGGTGACGGGGGTCGAGGCCGTCGGCAGGGCGCGGGCGCGCAGGGTGTAGGGGGCGGCGGTGGTCTTGGCGGCGGCGTTCTGGCTGTGGTCGACGAAGACCTTGCCGGGGCGCAGCGCCTTGGTCATGCGGTGCACGACCAGGTCGGGGAGGGCCGCCTCGGCCTCCTGCGCGAGGTGCTTGGCGTAGGCGGACACCCGGGCGGACGGGGTCGGCTCGACGGGGACGGACAGGTGCAGGCCCTTGGAGCCGGAGGTCTTGGCGTACGCGTGCAGCCCGTCGGCGGCGAGGCGGTCGCGCAGCCAGAGGGCGACGGCGCAGCACTCGACGACGGTCGCGGGCGGGCCGGGGTCCAGGTCGAGGACGATGCGGTCGGCGACGGCGGGGGTGGCGGCGGGCCACTGGTGGACGTGGAACTCGACGACCAGGTTGGCGGCCCAGATGAGGGACGGCAGGTCGGATACGAGCACCTGTTCGGCCCTGGGGTCCTCGGAGCGGGGCACCGGGGCGGTCTTCACCCAGGCGGGGGTGCCGGGCGGCGGGTTCTTGGTGAAGAACAGCTGGCCGTCGGGGCCGTCCGGATAGCGAAGGAAGGAGACCGGGCGGTCATGGACGTGCGCGAGGAGGGCAGGCGCGACGGTGGCGTAGTAGTGCAGCACCTCGCCCTTCGTGAAGCCGGTCCGCGGGTACAGGACCTTGTCCAGGTTGCTGAGGGCGATGCGACGCCCCTCCACCGATGTGATCGGCGTCATACGATGAGATTGCCACGAATCAGGCGAATCTGGAGGAACCGTGCGATCCATTTGGAACGGGGCGATCTCCTTCGGCCTGGTCAGCATCCCGATCAAGCTCGTGAACGCCACCGAGAGCCACTCCATCTCCTTCCGCCAGATCCACGTGACGGACGGCGGACGCGTCCGCTACCGCAAGGTGTGCGAGCTGGACGGGGAGGAGGTGTCCTCGGACGAGATCGGCAAGGGGTACGAGGAGGCGGACGGGTCGATCGTGCCGATCACGGACGAGGACCTGGCGCAGCTGCCGATCGCCACGGCGAAGACGATCGAGATCGTCTCGTTCGTACCGGCCGATCAGATCGATCCGCTGCAGATGGATTCCGCCTACTACCTCGCGGCGAACGGGGCCACGGCGGCGAAGCCGTACACCCTGCTGCGGGAGGCGCTGAAGCGGAGCCGGAAGGTGGCCATCGCGAAGTTCGCGCTGCGGGGGCGGGAACGGCTGGGGATGCTGCGGGTCGTGGACGACGTGATCGCCATGCACGGACTGCTGTGGCCGGACGAGATCCGGGCGCCGGAGGGCGTGGCGCCGGAGGCGTCGGTCTCGGTGCGGGAGGCCGAACTGGATCTGGCGGACGCGCTGATGGCGACGTTGGGGGAGGTGGAGATCGACTCCCTGCACGACGACTACCGGGAGGCCGTGGAGGCGATGATCGCGGCGAAGTCGGGAGGCGCGTTCGAGCCGTCGGAGGCGGTGGTGGAGCCGGCCGGCGGGCAGGTCATCGACCTGATGGCCGCGCTGGAGAACAGCGTGCGGGCGGCGCGGGCCTCGCGGGGCGGGGCCGGCGCGGAAGGCGGGGAGGCGGAGGTCACGCCCATCCGGCGGAAGGCGACGGCTGCTGCGGCCGCGCCCAAGGCGGTGGGCGGGAAGAAGTCGACCGCGGCGGGGGCTCGCGGGGCGGCGGCGAAGAAATCGGCCGCCGCGAAGTCGACTTCGAAGGCGGCGGCCGCCAAGTCGACGGGGAAGAAGGCGACTTCGGGTACGAAATCCACGGCTTCGGCGGCTGCGAAGAAGACGGCGGCGGCGGGCGGGGCGGCGAAGAAGGCGGCGCCGCGGAAGCGGAGTTCCGCCTGAGGGGTGGGGTGGGGGCGCGGGTGCGGGCGCGGGCTCGGGTGGAGGCGCGGGCGCGGGCTCGGGCTCGGGCTCGGGCTCGGGCTCGGGCTCGGGCTCGGGCTCGGGCTCGGGCTCGGGCGCGGGTGGGGGCGCGGGTGCGGGTGGGGGCGCGGGCTCGGGTGCGGGTGCGGGCTCGGGCTCGGGCTCGGGTGCGGGCTCGGGCGCGGGCTCGGGCGGGGGCGCGGGCGGGGGCCGGACGCCCTCAGCGGTCCGGGAGCCAGGTCGAGGTGGTGCGCGCCGCGGTGAACAGGGTTTCCACGTCCGGGGGTTTGAGGGTCGGGGGGATGGTGCCGAGGGCGGTCGTCAGGGTCGGGGGCTGAAGGATCAGGACGTCCCTGAGGGTGGGGGCCACTTCCACCCGGGAGGCGTCCGTGAGGGACAGGGCCGGGGTGACCGGGCAGGCCAGGGCGCGGGAGGCCCGGGCCGCCGCGCGCCGGATCCAGCGGGGGTCGGGAGTGGGGGCCGCGCGCCCCACCGTCAGGAGCAGGTCGCCCACTTGGGCCCGCTGGCGGCGGCCCGGGACCGTGCGCAGGGCGAAGACGCCCGGCGGTCCGACGAGCAGGTGGTCCAGCAGTCCGAGACCCGGCAGCGGGACGTCGTGGACCACCCGCCAGTCCTCGGCCTCCAGCAGGTCGAGCTCCGCACCCGTGCGCAGGGACGCCGCCAGTTGCCGCCGCATGCGGTGCCGGGCCCGGCCGCCGGCCTGTGCCCCGTACGCCAGTTCGCCGAGGAGCGCCTCGCCGGGGCGGTTGGGGGCGAGGTCCCGGTCCGGCGCCAGGTGCAGGCGGCGCAGTTCGGCGGCGGTGGGGACGGGGGGCGGGCCGATGGTCCAGTCGCCGCTCAAGTACGGGCGCAGCGCGGCCAGTACGGCTTCGCGCTGGTCGTCCGAGAGGACGCTGATCCGGTTGGTCCGCCGGTCGTACCAGGCCACCGCCAGGCCGTCGGGCCGGTTGACGTAGAGCCGGCCGCGGCCGGGCCGGCCGCTCGGAAGCACCTTGAGTCCGGACATCGGCCTCACCCCCGCCGTCCATGTGAGCAGGCGCCGCCGCCCTCGGCAATCCCTCGAACATGTAACAGCTCCGTCGGCTCGCTGCTGCCTTTCTGTTACAAGGCCAGCGCTGTACCGCAACAGCCCGCCCCTACGTTGGTGCCGTACCTGCCCGCACCACCCGTACCGAATGGACCCCCGTGGACACCGTCAGCCGCCGCACCATCGTTCGCGCCACCGCCGTGACCGCATGCGCCGCGGCCCTGCTGGCGCTGCCCACCGCCGCCGCGCTCGCCGACGGGGTTCCGGCCGCGTCCGCCGCCGGCGCCCAGCGGACCCTGGTCAGCAGCCTGTCCCTCGCGGACGGGCAGTCGACCGCGAAGGTGTACCGGCTCGCCAAGGACGCGTACCAGGCGGAGATCCTGCGCGCCGGCGCCACGGTGGCGACGCTGACCAGCCGTGACGGAAGCACCGGCACGGGCGGGGCGGGCGAGCTGCACGCCGCGCTGCGGCCGGACGGGCGGCTCTCCTCCTGGGTCGACGACACCCTCCCGCGCGACGGCTCGCACGCGGTGGCCGGCGACGGCCACAAGACGGCGACCCGCCGGGGCGCCGGGCAGGTCGTGCCGGCCGTCGCCGAGACGCACCGCACCGCCGGCACCGCCGAGGCGCTGCGGCTCAACACCCTGGCCGACGGTCCGGGCGGCGGGGTGCTGCTGCTCGCGGCGGGCGGCGGGATCGCGGCCGTGGGCGCGGCCGGGCTGGGCTTCGCGATGCTGCGGCGGGGCCGTACCGACGGCTGACCGTGCGGGGAGCGCTCCCCCGGTCACCGGAAATCCGAAAACGGGCTTATCTCCGCATAAGGTGGTCGGGACCGGTTCCCTGACGACGACTGCCCGATCCACGCCCGGAGAGGAGGGCCCGCGCCGTGCGCACGCCTTCCTCCCCTGCCCGTGCCGGCTCGCGCGCGGGTGCGGCCCCGCTGGCCCTCCTGGTCCTGGCGGCCGTGCTGCCGCTGGCCGCGGGCTGCGGGAACACCGGCGGGCTGACCTCGGCGGGGCCCACCCCCACGGCGATCGGGCCGGTCCACCTGTGGCCGGAGCGCAAGGGCGCGGACGTGCCGCCCGCCGATCCCGGGGGCGCGCCGCCGGAGTACGTGCCGGGCCTGGCCCCGGTCGTCGGCCAGGACGTGCACTCCGTCGATCCGGTGGCCCTCGTGCAGGCGGAGCTGCGCGCGCACCCGGACATCACCGTCGGCCCGGACGGGATGCCCCCGGAGACCGCCGCCGCGATCCGGGCGTGCGGGCGGGAGGGCCAGGCGCCCGGGGCGTGTCCGGTGCGGGCGCCGTACTACCGGGACCTGACGGGGAACGGCAAGGACGAGGTGGTGGTCGGGATCGAGTTCCCCGACCGGATGATGTCCGTACGCGTGTACACGGCGGACGCCGACGGGCGCCTCAACCGGATCATGGCGACGACGCAGACCGTGATCAGCGTGGAGCTGGCCGGGCAGGACGTGATCCTGCGGGTGCCGAGCGGCAACCCGGGGTACGAGCTGATCACCGCGTGGTCGTGGGACGCGAAGCAGCGGACCATGCTGCCGGCGCGGGAGGAGATCGTCCGGGTGCCCGCGGGTGCCGTGGGCGCGGCCGGGGCCGCGGGGACGGCCGGGGTCAGGGCCGCGGTGCCTGCGCCGGGTGCGCCGTGAGACGGCTGCTGCCCGCCTGGACGGCCACGCTGACCTGGAAGTCCGTGTGCTTCATCGTGGGGATGTGCTGCTCGCTGGCCGCGGTGCTGGGCGTGCTCGTGCACGTCGAGGTGACCCGGCAGACCGTCGCCACGGCCCGTGACAAGGCCCTGGGCAAGCTGCACGACGTCTCCCTCGCGTACGAGGCCGGCGAGGCCCTGCCGCCCGAGTCGGGGATCGACCCCCAGGGGCTGCCGCCGTCGCTGCGGGCGCTGGCGGTGGGCGGGGAGCGCGGGACGGTCGTGGCCGAGGACCGGCGGGGCCGGCCGGTGATGTGGGCGGCGGCGCCGGCCGACGGGCGGGCGCTGGCCACGTCCGTCGACTACGGGCAGAGCGCCCGCACCATCAGGGGGCTGGACAACGCGATCATCGGCTCGTCGGTGCTGGCCATCGGCGGGACGCTGCTGGTCGGCGCCTTCGCGGTGACGCGGGTGACGCGGCGGCTGCACCAGACCGCGACGGTCGCCCGGCGGATCGCCCGGGGGGACCTGGACGCGCGGGTCGAGGACCCGCGCGCGGAGGACCCCTCACGGCACCCGGACGAGGTGTCGACGGTGGCGGGCGCGCTGGACACGATGGCGGGGACCCTGCAGCGCAAGCTGCAGAGCGAGCAGCGGTTCACGGCCGACGTCGCGCACGAGCTCCGCACCCCGCTGACCGGCCTGCAGGCGGCGTCGGAACTGCTGCCGGAGGGCCGGCCGACGGAGCTGGTGCGGGAGCGGGTGCGCACGATGCGGCAGCTGACCGAGGACCTGCTGGAGATCTCGCGGCTGGACTCCGGGAACGAACGCGTGGACACCGACCTGCACCAGCTGGCGCGGCTGGCGCGGAGGGTGGTCCGGGCCTCGGGGACG
The DNA here is from genome assembly GCF_042884105.1 of Streptomyces sp. NPDC058157. Lineage (NCBI taxonomy): Bacteria > Bacillati > Actinomycetota > Actinomycetes > Kitasatosporales > Streptomycetaceae > Streptomyces > Streptomyces sp. NPDC058157. Next base: position 39,951 of record NZ_JBHVUQ010000006.1, on the reverse strand, counting down.
GACACGGAGGTGGTGGTCGTCCGCGACGCCCACGTGGAGACGGACCGGCGGCGGCTGGAGCGGGTCCTGGGCAACCTGGTCGCGAACGCGCACAAGCACGGGCGCGGGCCGGTGCTGCTGACGGTGGACGGCCCGGTGGTGTCGGTACGGGACCACGGGGACGGCTACCCCGACTACCTGCTGGACGGCGGCCCGCAGCGGTTCCGCAGCGGCGGCAAGGGCCACGGGCTGGGCCTGACCATCGCGGCGGGCCAGGCGGAGGCGATCGGCGCCCGCCTGGAGTTCCACACGGCGCCCGACGGCGGAGCCCTCGCGGTGCTGAGGCTGCCGGGGGACGCCCCGTAGTCCCGCCCGGCGGCGGGTCCTGTGTTCGGTTACCCGCCTCCCCGGGTGCGGGGCGGGGGGTGGACCGCTCCCCGCCCGGCGTCACGCCCCCCGGCGGGGGCGTCTGCGCCAGGGGAGGCCGAGTTTCGGTTTTTCGCCCGTCGGGCGGTACTCGTACTTCCAGCCCTTCTGGAGGCCCAGCCGCTTCGTGTAGCCCGACGGGACCCGTTCGTACAGCAGGACCGTCGGGGGGCCGCCGTCCGCCGCCGGGACGGGGATCTCGTACCACTTCGGGGGGTGGCCCGTCGGGCCGAGGAGGATCGGGAGGACCCGGCCGTCCATCGGGCCGCCCTCGAAGGGGGTCGGTTCGCTTTTCACCCCACCAGTGTCACAGCAGGTGGGCCGCCTCGGAGACCACCGGGATCACGCGCCGTGCGAGGACGCCCGCCGGGCCGTCCGGGCGCTCCAGGGCCAGGGCGGCACGGGCGGCGGCGGCCGTTTCGGGGTCCGTGGCGGCGGTGGCGGTCAGGAGGGCGATGAACTGGTCGACCAGCCAGTCGCGGAGCGTGGCGGCCTCGGGCTGCTTGCCCTCGTCCAGCCAGATCAGGGAGGCCGCCTCGACCGCCGTGATCCAGGTGCGGACCATCATCCTCAGCCGGGGTCCGGGCCCGGGAGCAGGGACGTCGAGGTGGAGGAGGATCTGTCCGGCGGCCGCGCGGCGGATGCCGTCCACCGTGGCGGTGGTGCGGGAGGTCTCCACGACGCTGCCGCCCTGGAGCAGGGCGGCGAAGCCGGCGTCGTGTTCGTCGACGAAGGCCAGGTAGCGGTCGAGGACGCGGGAGAGCCGTCCGGTGAGCGGTCCGGCCTGGGGTTCGGCGAAGCAGAGTTGGAGGACGTCGGCCGCCGAGCGCAGCGCGGCCTCGTACAGCTGCTGCTTGCCGCCGGGGAAGTAGCGGTAGACCAGCGGCCGCGAGACGCCCGCGGCCTCCGCGACCTCGTCGAGGGAGATCTCCTCCGGGGCCCGGTGCGCGAACAGCGACAGGGCCGCGTCGAGGAGTTGGGCCCGCCGCTCCTCGACGCTCAGCCGGCGGTAGGCACGTACGGTGCGTACGGTCATGTCCGCAGCGTAGACGTACGGTGCGGCGCGCGGGGGGCTTACGCGAGGAGGCCGGAACTCTTCCAGAGGCGTCGGCCGGCTCCGCGCAGGACGCCGATGTCGTCGAGGAAGTCGGTGAGCCGCTTGGCGCCGGTCTGCATGACCTCACGGCGGTGGCCGCTGGCTTTGACCTGGGCGACGGCCTCCCGCCGGTCGAGGCCGACGTTGTCGTAGACGGCCGGGTTGACGAAGGCCAGGGAGAAGACGCGGGCGGCCTCGCCGCAGCTGATCCGGGTGAGTTCGCGCTCCCAGCGGGGGGCGGTCAGCATCTGGCGGCGCAGTTCCTCGCGGGCGTAGCGGACGTGCCGGGCCTCCTCGACGACGTGGATGCGGGTCACGCCGCGGACGAGGGGCTGGATGCGCTCGTCGGGGAAGGTCAGGCGCTGCATCCAGTCGAGGATCTCCTCACCGAGGAGGGTGCAGGCGAAGGAGCCGGGGGTGGTGGAGACGGTCTTCAGGATCCGGGCGAGGTTGTGGTTGGCGCGGGAGACGGGGTAGGCGGGCGCGCCGCCCGTCTGGATCATGCGGGCGAACATCATCGAGTGGCGGCACTCGTCGGCGATCTCGGTGAGGGCGTAGCGGACGTGGTTGCTGGTCAGCGGCTTGTCGTAGATGTGCCGGACGAGGAGCTGCATGAGGATGATCTCGAACCAGATGCCGAGCGAGGCGAGTGCGGCGGCTTCGTGGCGGGAGAGTTCGATGCGCTGCTCCTCCCCCATCTTCTTCCACAGCGGGGTGTCGTAGAGGGAGAGCAGCTCGGGCGGCCAGTAGTACTTGCCGTCGACGGGCGGGGCCTCCCAGTCGAGTTCCTTGTCGGGGTCGAAGGAGTGCTTGGCGGAGGATTCGAGCAGGCGCTCGGCGATCTGTTCGCGGTCCTTGAGGAGGCCGAGGGCGTCCCTCAGCGCGGCTCGCTGCGTCACGGTCGTCATGGCTCGGTGCACCTCGGCGGTCGGGTTACCAGCGGTCACCTCTTATAAGACTGCTTGTCAGCAAGGTCGTCAATCCCTCGCGCACGACTTGTTGACCCCGTGTCTACCAACGTGTGACGCTGCCAACTGTCCAGTCCTGTACGGCAGTACGGCAGCACGTGAGACGAGGAGGCGTCAGTGTCGACGCACGAGCTCTACACCACGGCCCCGGGCGAGGGCGTCTGGCAGGTGCCCGCCAGCGGCTCGGCCCGCTTCAGCTGGGAGTACGACGAGGGCCGCGAACGCCTCCTCGCGCTCTACCAGAAGGGCAAGGACAAGCAGTGGGACGGCGCCAAGCGCATCGACTGGGACATCGAGGTGGACCCGTTCGACCCGCTCGGCACCCCCGACGAGGTGCTGACCCTCTACGGGACGCGGCACTGGGCCAAGCTCACCGAGAAGGACAAGGGCGAGCTCCGGCAGCACTACACCGCATGGAACTTCAGCCAGTTCCTCCACGGCGAGCAGGGCGCCATGGTGTGCGCGGCGCGCATCGTGGAGTCCGTGCCGGACCTGGACGCCAAGTTCTACTCCGCCACCCAGACCATGGACGAGGCCCGGCACGCCGAGATCTTCGGCCGGTTCCTGCACGAGAAGGTCGGGATGCTCTACCCGGTCAACGACAGCCTCCAGGGGCTGCTCGGCGACACCCTGCGCGACTCCCGCTGGGACATGCCGTACCTGGGCATGCAGGTGCTGATCGAGGGGCTGGCGCTGGCCGCGTTCGGGATGATCCGCGACACGACGGACAAGCCGCTGCCGAAGCAGATCCTCGCGTACGTGATGCAGGACGAGGCCCGGCACGTCGCCTTCGGACGGATGGCCCTGCGCGACTACTACCGCCAGCTGACGGACGCCGAGCTGCGCGAGCGCGAGGAGTTCGTCATCGAGGGCTGCCACCTGATGCGGGACCGGCTGCGCGGGGTGGAGGTGCTGGAGAACTTCGGGATCCCGCGGCGGGAGGCGGAGGAGTTCTCCGAGCAGTCGGAGTTCCTGCACCTGTTCCGCAGGCTGCTGTTCAGCCGGATCGTGCCGTGCGTGAAGGACATCGGGCTGTGGGGCGAGCGGCTGCAGAAGGCCTACCTGGACATGGGGGTCTTCGAGATGGGGGACTCCAACCTCGACCTGCTGATGACCCAGGACGAGGAGATCGCCGAGGCCCTCGACCGCGAACGGTTCGCGCACGAGGAGCGGGAGCGGGTGGCGGAGGTGGAGGCGGCCGTCCAGGAGGGGGCCGAGGCCTGAGCACCGGCTCCGGGGTCACCGGGGGTCACCGGGCGGCCAGGGCGGACTCCATCATCGCGCGGGCGATCGGGGCCGCCGCGCCGTTGCCGCTGATGTCGCCGCGCACCGCCGAGGCGTCCTCGACCACCACCGCGACCGCCACCGCCGGCTGCGGCGCACCGGCCGCGGCCGCCCAGCCGATGAACCAGGCGTAGGGCGTGCCGGTGTTGCCGACTCCGTGCTGGGCCGTGCCGGTCTTGCCGCCCACCCGGGCCCCCGGGATGGCCGCGTTGCGGCCCGTGCCCTCCTCCACCACCTTCACCATCAGCTCCTGCAGCCGCTGCGCCGTGGGCGGGCTCATCGCCCGGCCCAGGGTGTGCGGGGCCGCGCGGCGGACCAGGCCGCCGCCGTGCCGGGTGGTGCGGTCCACCAGACTGGGGGTCTCGACCTCGCCGCCCTGGGCCACGGCCGCCGCCACCATCGCCATCTGCAGGGGCGTGGCCTTGGTGTTGAACTGCCCGATCGAGGACAGCGCCAGCTGGTCCGGGCTCATGTCGGTGTCGAAGTTCGACCGGGACACCCAGGACGGCACCCGCAGCCCCTCGTCGTTGAACCCGAACCGCTCCGCCGCCGCGACCATCCCCTCCAGGCCGACCTGCACCCCGACCTTCGCCATCACCGTGTTGCACGACCACTGCACCGCCTCGGCCATCGAGGCGTCCTCGCAGCCCGTGCCGGCGTTCGGCAGCAGGGTGCTCGTGCCCGGCAGCGGGTACGGGTCCGGGGTGCGGGTGGGGGCGTCGACGTCGGTGACCACGCCCGCGTCCAGGGCCGCCGCCGCCGTCACGATCTTGAAGGTGGAGCCCGGCGGATAGGTCTCGCGCAGCGCCCGGTTGAGCATCGGCTTGGCGGGGTCCGCGTTCAGCCGCGCCCAGGCCGCCTTGACCTTCGCGCCGGTCCCGGAGAGCAGGCCCGGGTCGTACGAGGGGCTGCTGACCAGGGCCAGGATCCGGCCGGTCGCCGGCTCCAGGGCCACCGCCGCCCCGCGCCGGCCGCCGAGCCCCTGGTAGGCGGCCCGCTGGACGGCGGCGCGCAGGGTGGTCACGGCGTCCCCGCCCGCGGGGCGGCCGCGCGAGAGGTCGTACCAGAGGGGGAAGGCGGAGAGCCCCGGGTCGGTGCCGGCCAGCAGCGCGTCCTCGGCGCGTTCGGCGAAGCTGGTCCCGTACGTCTGGGAGGAGAAGCCGGTCACGGGGGCGTAGAGGGGGCCGTCGGTGTAGGTGCGCTCGTAGCGCAGCAGCTGGCCGCTGTCGCGGGAGCCGGTGACGGGGCGGCCGTCGACCAGGAGGTTCCCCCGGGGCTGGGCGTAGCGCTCGATGGCGGGGCGCTTGTTGGCCGGGTTCGCCCCGTAGCCGGCGGACTCCCAGACCTGCACGCGGGCCACGTTGACGAGGAGGGCGGCGAGGAGGAGCACGCAGGAGTACGCGCACCAGCGGATGTAGCGGATCACGCGGGCCCCCCGGTCCCGCCGCCGGCGCGGGCGCTGTCGCTGAGCCGGACCAGCAGGGCCACGATGATCCAGTTGGTGACGACGGACGAGCCGCCCTGGGCCAGGAAGGGCATGGCCATGCCGGTGAGGGGGATCAGGCCGGTCACGCCGCCCGCGATGACGAAGACCTGGAGCGCGACGATCGAGGCGAGCCCGGTGGCGAGGAGCCGTCCGAAGGGGTCGCGCAGGTCGAGCCCGGCGCGGAAGCCCCGGGAGACGAGCAGCCCGTAGAGCAGCAGGAGGGCGGTCAGGCCGACCAGGCCGAGTTCCTCGCCGGCGGTGGCGAGGACGAAGTCCGACTTGGCGGCGAAGCCGATGAGGAAGGAGTGGCCGTGGCCGAGGCCGGCGCCGAGGAGGCCGCCGGCGGCGAAGGCGAAGAGGGACTGGGCGAGCTGGCCGGGGCCCTCACCGCGGTCGATGGAGGCGAAAGGATTCATCCAGTCCTCGACGCGACTGTGCACGTGCGGTTCGAGGGTTCCGACGGCGTACGCGCCGAGGGCGGCCAGCAGCAGCCCGACGGCGATCCAGCCGATCCGGCCGGTGGCGGTGAACAGCATGATCACGAAGAGGCCGAAGAAGAGGAGGGACGTGCCGAGGTCGCGCTCCAGGACCAGCACCCCGACGCTGAGCAGCCAGATCGTGAGGATCGGCCCGAGGACCCGGCCGGGCAGGAGCCGCAGTTTCCACAGCAGCCGGCGGCCGGTGAGGGCGAGGGCGGTGCGGTTGGCGGCGAGGTAGGAGGCGAAGAAGACGGCGAGGAGGATCTTGGCGAACTCCCCCGGCTGGAAGGAGAGCCCGGCGAAGCGGATCCAGATGTGGGCCCCGTTGACCGCCGGGAAGAACACGGGGACGAGCATCAGCGCGAGGGCGGCGGTGACGGAGAGGTAGGCGTACCGCTGGAGCACCCGGTGGTCGCGCAGCCCGACCACGACCAGCGCGAACAGCCCCACCCCCAGTCCCGACCAGCGCAGCTGGTCCCCCGCGCCGGCCTCGCCCGGGGTGGCGAGGTCGAGCCGCTCGATGAGCACCAGGCCGAGGCCGTTGAGCAGGACGGCGATGGGGAGCAGGACCGGGTCGGCGTACGGGGCCCGCAGGCGCACGGCGAGGTGCGCGAGCAGCGCGGCCACGGCGAGGGCGGCGGCGTAGTGCGGGGTGGAGGTCGAGACCCGGGGGGCCGCGGCGCCGGCCGCGAGGCCCACGTAGGCGTGCCCCAGCGCGGAGATCAGGACGGCTCCGGCGAGGAGCGTCAGCTCGACTCCCCGGCGCTTGGGGGCACGGACGCCGGGTGGCGGGGGCGGAGCGGGCTCGGGCTCCGTCACCTTCGCCGTCAGGGCTGGCGGGGGCATACGGGAAACGTAGCAAGCCAACCACCCCTATGTCCGGTTATGCCATAGTCTGCCGAAGAGTCGTCAGAAACGGTCGAGATTGCCGTCGCGAGGAGCGGGAGCCGAGCCTTATGGGACCTGTGGAATTCATCGTCCTCGCCTTTCCGGAGGAGCAGCTCCGGGTCCCGGCGGTCGAGGCCGTGATGGGGCTGCGCAAGACCGGGGTGGTGCGGCTCATCGACGGGCTGGTCACGACGAAGACGGCGTCGGGGGAGGTCCTGGCGGCGGAGTTCGACGAGTTCGTGGAGCTGCGGGGGCTCCTGGCGGGCCGTGACGTGGCCCGGCTGATCGGCCCGGAGGACGTCCGCGAGGCGGCGGAGCTCCTGGACCGGGGGAGCTGCGCGCTGCTGCTGGTGGTCGAACACGTCTGGGCCCAGGACGCGGCCGTCGCGGTACGGGCGGCGGGCGGGCGGATCGTGGGCTCGGTCCGGATCCCGGCGGAGCGGGTGGAGGTGGCGGTCTGATGTTCATCCGCCCGGTGAACGTGACGGTGACGGCGGCGACCCGCCCGCCGGGCCACCCCCTGCTGCGGGGCCTGCTGCGGCGGGCGGCGGGGGCGGCGGAGTGGAGCCAGGACGTGAGCCAGGACGTGGGGCCCGGGGAGGACGGGGAGGCCGGCGAGGAGGCCCTGGCGGAGGCCTTCGCCGAGGACGAGGCCGAGGCCCTGGCCGAGGCGGCGGGGGCCGTGGGACCGGCGGCCCGGGCGGAGGCGGTCGACGAGGCCGACGCGATGGCCCGCCCGCTTCCGCGGCCGGCCGCCGGACCCCGGCCGCCGACGGCCCCCTCCGCACACGGGACCCTGGTCCAGGAGCTCACCCAGCTGGCCGACCTCGCCCGGGAGGGGCTGCTGACGCCGGAGGAATTCGCCCGGGCCAAGGGGCAGCTGCTGGAGGGCTGACCGCGGCTCCTCGGGGGGCTAGCCCTCCTCGCCCAGCGTCTTCTGGAACCAGGCGACGTCCCAGAAGACGCCGAACTTCCGGCCGACCCCCTCGAAGCGGCCGACGGGGCGGAACCCGAACCGCTCGTGGAGCCGCCGGGAGGCCTCGTTGGGCAGGGTCATCCCGGCGAGGGCCAGATGGACGTCCTCCCGCTCCAGCACCTCGAACAGCGCGGTGTACAGGAGGCTGCCGACGCCGCGGCCGACGTGCTCGGGGGCGAGGTAGACGCTGGTCTCCACGGAGGTCGCGTAGGCCGCCTTCGGACGGAACGCGCTGCTCGTGGCGTAGCCGAGGAGCTTTCCGCCCTCCTCGGCGACGAGGAGCCGGTGCGGGCCGGAGTCCGGATGGGCCAGCAGCCACGGCCGCCGCTGCTCGACGGTGAGCGGCTCGACGTCGAAGGTGACCGGCGTCTCGGCGACGTAGTGGTTGTAGATGCGGGTCAGCTGTTCGAGGTCGTCCGCGACACCGGGCCGGACCAGGATCACCGTCTTGTCCATGCGGGTGACGGTAACGGGAGGGCGTTACAGGGGGGTTACGTCACTCCGGTGGTGTGGACCGGCCCCCGTCGTCGAGGGGATCCGCACGCACGGGGGCCGTCGCCCCCGTGGACCCCCACCCGGGTGACCCCCCGCTCCCCCGCCGCGCCGCCTCGCCGGCCCCCGCCCGCCCCCGTGGCAGCATCAGCCAGCGGAGGTGATTACATGACAAAACGACTGCACCGCCCCCTCGGCCTCGGCCTCAGCTGTCTCGCCGCCGCCACCCTCCTCGTCACCGCCGGCCCCCCGCCCCCCGCCCGGGCCGAGCCCGTCGGGGAGTTGCTCACGCGGCTGCAGGGGCTGTACCAGCAGGCCGAGGAGGCCGCCGAGGTCTACAACGCCGCCGAAGCAGCCCTCAAGGCCCGCCGGGCGGAAGAGGGGCGGCTCAGCTCCGCCCTCGGCAGGGCCCGCTCCGCGCTGGACTCCGAGCGCGCCGGCGCCGGACGGCTCGCCCGGGAGCAGTACCAGGGGCTCCAGAACGGCGGCCTCTCCCCCTACCTGAGGATGCTGCTCTCCGGCGACCCCCAGCAGGCCCTCGACCAGCGGCGCCTCGCCGCCCGCGAGGGGGCCCGGCGGGCCGGGGTCGTGGCACGGCTGGAACGGGACCGCGAGCAGGCGGGTGCGCTCGCCGACGCCGCCCGCAAGGCCCTCGACGCCCAGCAGTCCCTCGCGGCCCGGCAGAAGGAGGCCCAGCGGGAGGTCACCGGCCGGCTCAAGGAGGTCGAGCGGCTGCTCGCCGCGCTGACCCCCGCCGAACTCGCCGGGCTCGGCGCGCGGGAGGCGGCCGTCACCGCCGGGGCGCAGCGCAGCCTGCTGGACTCGGGCCGGCTGCCCGCCCGTACGACCCCGCCCACCGCCGCGGGCGACTCCGCCCTGCGCTACGCCGCCGCCCAGATCGGCAAGCCGTACGTGTGGGGCGCCGAGGGACCGGCGAGCTTCGACTGCTCCGGGCTGACCTCGCAGGCCTGGGAGCACGCCGGCCGGTCCATCCCCCGGACCAGCCAGGAGCAGTGGGCGCAGCTGCCCAGGGTGCCGCTGGACCGGCTGCGCCCCGGTGACCTCGTCGTCTACTTCCCCAAGGCCACGCACGTGGCCCTCTACATCGGCGACGGCAAGGTGATCCAGGCCCCCCGTCCGGGGGCGAAGGTCAAGGTGTCCCCGATCGCGGCGAACCCGCTCCTGGGCGCGGTCCGCCCCGACCCGGACGGGACCCCGCTCACCCACTTCACCCCGCCGCCGCTGCCGGAGCCTTCGGCGACGGGCGACGGCGCCGCGGACGACCGGGGCTACGACACGGACGGGGAACCGGCCTCGGCCGCCTCCGCGACCTCCGCCAGGTAGTCCTCCGCGTCCTCGGGATCGTAGAAGTACGCGTCGAAGTCGGCCGGGTTGTCGAAGCCGTTGGCGAATCGATCCGCCACCCGCTGGTACCGCCCGGCCGCCCCGATCAGGTCCAGCACGTGCTCCGGCGGGGCGCCCAGCATGGCGTTGCTCCACTGGGTGACCGGCTTGCCCGTGGTGAACCAGTACTTGTCGAAGGTGGCCTTCATCCAGGACTCGTCGAACGGCTTGTCGCCGTGCATCAGGATCGACGACAGGTAGGAGGCCGCGCACTTGGCGGCGGCGTTCGCGCCCTGCCCGGTGATCGGGTCGTTGGCGACGACCACGTCCGCCACCCCCAGCACCAGCCCGCCGCCGGGCAGCCGCCCGACGGGCTTGCGCACCACGGGCGCGTACCGGCCGGCCAGCGTGCCGCCGGCGTCCGTCAGCTCGACCTTCGTGGCGCGCGCGTACTCCCACGGCACGAACTTCTCCATGAGCTCCAGCGTGAGCTCCAGGTGCTCGCCCGGGTCGTTGACGCCCCGGAAGGCGTCCAGCGGCCCGCCCGGCAGGCCCTCCCAGAACAGGATGTCCGCCCGCCCCGAGGTGGTCAGCGTCGGCATGACGAACAGCTCGCCGACGCCGGGCACGAGGTTGCAGCGCACGGCGTCGGTGTCCGGGTGCTCGGGGCGGGGCCCGAGCCCGTGCACGTACGCCACGGCCAGGGCGCGCTGGGGGCTGTCGTACGGGGAGCGGGCCGCGTCCCGGCCGAACATGGAGACGAGCTCGCCCTTGCCGGCGGCGACCAGCACCAGCTCGTACGCCCGCGAGAAGTAGTCCAGGTCGGCGACCGACGCGCCGTGGATGACCAGCTGCCCGCCGCGCTGCACGAACACGTCGAGCCAGCCGGCCATCTTCACGCGCTGGTCCACGGACTGCGCGTAGCCCTTGAGGCGGCCGAGCCAGTCGACGGCGCGGCCGCCGTCGGGAGCGGCGACGGAGACGCCGAGCCCCTCGATCCTGGGGGCCTGCCGCTCCCAGAAGTTCAGCTGGAGGTCGCGCTCGTGCCGGAGCGCGGAGTCGAACATGCACTGCGTGGACATGACCCGCCCGGTGCGGATCTCGTCCGCCGTCCGGTTGGACATGAGGGTGACCTCGTAGCCCTTCGCCTGGAGGCCGAGGGCGAGCTGGAGGCCGGACTGCCCGGCCCCCACGACAAGTATCCTGCGCATCTCACGTTCTCAATCTGGGCAGTACGGGCACAACGGGCTCGGCCGGCTACGCGGGAGTGGCGTCCAGCGCGTGGCCCACCAGGGTCAGCAGGGACTCGACGACCGTGTCCCGGCGCCGCGCGTCCATGATCACGACGGGGACGTCCGGCGGGATGGTGAGCGCCTCCCGCACGTCCTCCGGCTCGTACTCCTTCGACCCCTCGAAGTGGTTGACGGCGACGGCGTAGGGCAGCCCGCAGCTCTCGAAGTAGTCGAGGGCGGGGAAGCAGTCGCGCAGCCGGCGCGTGTCGGCGAGCACCAGGCCGCCGATGGCGCCGCGCACCAGGTCGTCCCACATGAACCAGAACCGCTCCTGGCCCGGGGTCCCGTACACGTAGAGCACGAGGTCGTCGGCGAGGGTGATGCGGCCGAAGTCCATCGCGACGGTGGTGGTGTTCTTGTCCGGGGTCCCGGTCAGGTCGTCGGTGGGGACGCTGGCCTGGGTCATCACCGCTTCGGTGCGCAGCGGGGTGATCTCGGAGACGGAGGAGACGAAGGTGGTCTTGCCGACCCCGAACCCGCCCGCGACCAGCACCTTGACGGCGACGGGCGCGCGCGAGCGGTCGTACTGCCACGGCTGGACGGGTTCGTCGTCCAGCAGGAGCGCGGTGTCCGGACCGGTGACGGTGTCGGGGACGGCTTCAGAGACGGCGAAGGCCATCGAGCACCCTTTCCAGCAGCGCGCGGTCGGGGCGGCCGGTGCCGTGCCCCGTGCCGTAGACGCGGATCCGGCCCTGGTCGGCGAGGTCGCTGACCAGGACCCGGACCACGCCGAGCGGCAGTTTCAGGAGCGCGGATATCTCGGCGATGGTCCGCATCCGCCGGCATACCTCGACGATGGCGGCCATCTCGGGCATCCGGTCGGGCGTCTTGGCCGGTGCGGCGTCCAGGGTGGCGACGAAGGTCTCCACGAGCAGCACCTGCGTGAAGCGGGTGCGGCCGCCCGTCAGGGAGTACGGGCGGACGCGGGCGGGGCGCCGGTCGGCCCCGCGTATCGGAAGTCGGTCGGAGGCGGCCGGGCTCCTCACGAGGTGTTCTCCATCGACTGGCGCAGCTCGCTGCGGACTTCGGGGGTCAGGACGTGGCCGGCCCGGCCGACGAACAGGGCCATGTGGTAGGCGACGACGCCCATGTCGCAGTCGGGCGTGGCGTGCACGCCCAGCAGGGAGCCGTCGCTGATGGACATGACGAAGACGGAGCCGTTCTCCATCGCCACCATGGTCTGCTTGACCGAGCCGAACTCCATGAGGGCGGCCGCGCCGGTGGTGAGGCTGCCGAGACCGGACACGATGGTGGCGAGGTCGGCGGAGGCGCCGCGGGGGCCCTTGGGGCGGGCGGCCTTGCCGGACTCCGGGGCGGCCTCGGAGGAGAGCAGCAGCAGACCGTCCGAGGAGACGACGGCCACGGAGTTGACCCCGGGCACCTCCTCCACCAGGTCGGTCAGCAGCCACTGCAGGTTGCGGGCCTGGCTGCTCAGTCCGTACGTACTGGGCGCGGTCATGTGCGTGCCTCCTGTGCGGTGTCCCCCTGATCGGTGTGTCCCTGTCCGTGGGCCTCCTGGGCCCCCGGACCCCCCGGGGTCTGCCGCTGGTCCTGCGCGAGTTCGGCGGCGACGACCCGGCGCCCGTCCTGGGCGCCCTGGTAGAAGCCGCCGAGACGGCGGCGCAGTTCCTCGGCGTCGACCCGGCGCGGCTCGGGGCGGGCCGCGGCGGGGCGTCCGGCGCCGCCGCCGGGGGCGGCCACGGCGCGCGGGGTGCGCTTGGGAAGGCCCTTGGCGGTGACGGCTTCGGTGCCGCCGGGCTCGGGGTGGCTGCCCTGGCGGGGGACGAAGCCGTCCTCGGCGTCGGGGGCCCGTCGGTGTCCGCCCTGGTCGGCGTCGCTGCGTTCCCGGCGCGGCAGTCCTGCCTTGCGTACGGGGCCACCGGGCGCGGTGCCCGGCTCCCCGGCGGCGTCCCCCTCGGCGGGGTCGGCCACCGCGAAGGCGTCCGCATCGGCGTCGGCCACGACCCGCGCGAGGAGTTCCTCCTCGGGACGGCCCCCGCCCGGCGCCTCCGCCGCGGGGGCGGAGGCGGTGAAGACCTGGTCGGCCGGGGGCAGCTGGGCGTCCTCGAAGGCTTCGGCCAGCGGGACGACACGGGCGGGCTGCTCGGCGTCGTCAGCGGTGGCGTCCGCATCGGCGGCGGCATCGGCGGCGGCGCGCTTCGTGAAGGCACCGGCCCCGAAGGCCTCCGCCACCAGGTCGGCGGCGGCGTACTCGGTGGAATCGGAGTCGGAATCGGCGTCGGCGTCGGCCGCGTACTCCGAGTCGAACGCAGACGCGGACTCGGACGCGGACTCGGACGCGACGGAGTCCACCCCGCCCCCGGCTTCCCCGGACGCGGCGGCGCCCTCCTCCTCGGCGGGGGCACCTATCCCGGCGTCCTCGCCCACCGCCGACTCCCCCGGCTCCGCCTCGAAGGCCTCGGCCAGCGTGACCACCCTGGCGGCCTCTTCGGGGGCCGGGGCGTCCGTCGGCTGGGGGCGCAGGCGGGGCGGGAGGGTGTGCTCGTTCGCCTCGGCGATCACGCCGGGCAGCTGGTACGCGGGCGCACCGGCGGAACCCAGGCTGTGGACCGGGGAGGCGGGCGGGGCGTCCGGGAGCAGCGCGGCCGGGATGACCACGAGGGCCTCCGTGCCGCCGTGGGCGGCGGTGCGCAGCTCGGCGGTGACGCCGTGGCGGGCGGCGAGGCGGCCGGCCACGTACAGGCCGAGGCCCAGGCCGTGTTCGGCCTCGGGCTCCTCGTCGTAGGCCTCGGGGGTGGAGAGGCGCGAGTTGAGGGAGTCGAGCCGGTCTCCGGTGACGCCGATGCCTTCGTCGACGACGGACAGCACCACGTCGCCGGCGTCGGTGAGGTGGCCGGAGACCTTCACCTTGGCTTCCGGCGGGGAGAAGGTGGTGGCGTTCTCCAGGAGCTCGGCGACCACGTGCGAGATGTCGTCGGCGGCGTGCCCGGCGACCTGCGTGTAGGAGGGCAGGGTGGTCAGGTCGACGCGTTCGTAGCGCTCGATCTCGCTGACGGCGGCGCGCATGACGTCGACCAGCGGCACGGGCAGGCTCTGGCCGTGGCCGTGCTCCTGCCCGGCGAGGACCAGGAGGTTCTCGTTGTGGCGGCGCATGACCGTGGCGAGGTGGTCGAGCTTGAAGAGGGTGGCGAGCCGGTCGGGGTCGCCCTCCTTGGACTCCAGTTCCTCGATGACGGCGAGCTGGCGCTCGACGAGGCCGAGGGTGCGCAGGGAGAGGGAGACCGAGGTGGTCGACATGATGCGGCGGTGCTCTTCGAGCCCGGCGCGCAGCTCGGCCAGTTCCCCTTCGAGGGCCTTGCGGGTGGTGGCCAGCTCCTGCTCGCGGGCTTCGCGGCTGGTGGCGAGGGCCTCGTTGCGGCCGATGAGCCGGCGCCGGTCGGCGTCGAGTCCGGCGACCTTGGTGTGGAGGGCGACGGTCTGCTCGCGGACGGCGTTGAGGTGGCGGACGACCTCGGCGAACTCGTCGTTGCGGCCGGTGAAGCGGACCGGTTCCTGGGAGCCCTCGGGGGTGGCCAGCCGCTCGGCGCCGCGGCGCAGTACGGACAGGGGCCGGGTCAGGGAGCGGGCGACGCCGGTGGTGAAGCCGACGACGAAGAGGAAGAGGACGCCGAGTCCGGCGACCATGAGCTCCAGCCGGGTGACGTCGTCGTCGCGCAGGGTGGCGAGGGCGGCGGCCCGCTGGCCGGCGAGGGTGGCCTCGACGGAGCGCATGCGGTCGAGGCGGGCGGTCAGCGCGGAGGCGAGGGCGCCCGGGTCGGTGGCCTTGCGTTCGGCGGCGGTGAGGGTGGGCCGCTCGGTGAGGCGCTTGAGCTGGTCCTCGGCGGTCTTGACCTCGGGGCCGGTGACGGTGGCGGCCAGGGTCTGGCGCACGTCGGGGCGGGCGGACCGGTTGAAGTCGTCGAGGGCGGCCTGTTCGCGGACGCGGGAGCGCTGGGCGGCGGCGCTGAGCTCGTCGGCGGCGGCGTTGCCCGGGGCCTGTTCGGCGCGGGGGACGGCCAGGGCGGCGAGGAGCAGTCCGCGCGTGGCGGAGGCCTGGTCCACGGCCTGGCTGAGGGGGGCCATGGGCCGGGTGACGGCGAGGGCGGCGTCGGCGCGCGGCGGGGTGAGCTCGGCGAGCCGGTCGCCGGGGGCGAGGAGTTCGGTGAGGAGGCCCGTGTAGGCCTGCTGGGCGGCCACGGCGGTGCCCTTGCCGTCGACGGCCTCGGCGCGGGCGGCCTTGATGTGGCCGAGGGCGCGGGCGAGGTCCTCGTCGGCCTCCGGGCGGAGTTCGGCGAGCGTCCGGTCGGTGCGCGCGGTGCGCTCGTCGACGGGCGCCTTGGCGCTGCCGGGGCGGCCCTTGGCCACGTACTCGACGACGGCGTCGCGCTCGTCGCCGAGGAGGTGGACGAGGGTGAGGGTGTGCTGTGTCTGCTCGGCGAGGGTGACGAGTCGCTGGGAGTCGTCCAGTTCCCTGGTGGCGGAGACGACGGCGGGGGTGCCGGCCGCGAGGACGGTGAGTCCGGCGACTGCTACTCCGACGACCAGCCTGCTGCGGACGCGCACGCGGCGTCCTGCCTTGGCGGGTCCGTCGGCGCTGGCGGTGCCGTTCTTCCGAGACCGCTTCTTCTGCACCGGTGCTCGCAATCCTGTACGTGGGGTCGTGCTCGTCTACTCGTGTGGCCGAGGTAACGGCCGGTCAACAAGTAAACGCCCCCTGCCCCCTCGTACCGCCTCAGACCTTCGCAGTGTGTTGGGAGGAGAGCCGCACATCGCCCACCCGGCCACTCGAAGGAGTGAACATCACGGAGGAGTGGCCGACCAACTCGGGCACGGCGTGCCAGGGGCCGTCCGTGGACGGGCGGTTGAAGGTCGGGGCGGGCTTTGGCAATATGCCCGCCCACATTTACCGGCGGTACCCATTCCGGCATTGGTACGGACCTGACCGGCGGCACAGGGGCCCGAAGGGCAGGATGTCCGTATGCGCATCGACCTGGCTTCGGCCCCCGGCAGCGCCGAACGCCCCAACGAGGACTGGGTGTCGGCGTCGACACCTGCGGCGGGAGGGGGTGTTGTGGTGGTCCTGGACGGGGTCACTCCGCCCCGGGGGGACGACGGCTGCGCGCACGGAGTGCCCTGGTTCGCCACCCGCCTGGGTGGTCGATTGACCGAACTGTCCGGATCGCGGCGGGACATGCCGCTCGACCGGATCCTGGCCCGGGCCATCGGGGACACGGCCGACGCCCACCGCCACACCTGTGACCTTTCTCACGTCCGGACGCCGCAGGCGACGGTGGTGATGGTCCGCTGGGACGCGGTGGGCGTGGAGCACCTCGTGCTCTCGGACTCCGTGCTCCTGCTGCGGGCCCCCGGCGGCGGGGTCACGGCGGTGCTCGACGACCGGCTGGACCGGATCCCCGACGGGGTGCGCCGCTCGGTGGCGGCCACGGACGCGCTGCGCAATGCCGAGGGCGGCTTCTTCACCGCCGCCGCCGACCCCTCGGTGGCGGCCCGGGCGGTCGTCGGGCGCACCCCGCGCCGGGAGGTGGGTGCGCTGGCCGCGCTGACGGACGGGGCCAGCCGGTGGACGGACACGTTCGGGGAGGGCGACTGGGCGGCCTGCCTGGACGTGCTGCGCGAGGAGGGGGCGCGGGGGCTGATCGGCCGGGTGCGGGCCATCGAGTCCGACCCGCTGCGCCCGCCGGCCCGCCACAAGCGCCACGACGACGCCTCGGCGGTGTACGCGGAGCTGTGAGCGTCGACGCCTTGCGGCGGGCGCGGCTGCGGGGGTCCTACTCCTCGCCGGAGTTCAGCTGGTTGAGCAGCCGGGCCAGCTCGGCGACCTCGCCGCGGTCCCAGTCGGCCAGCTTGCGCATGTACTGCTCGCGCCGGGCCCCCCGGACGCGCAGGAACCGGGCCCGGCCCTCTTCCGTGAGGCCGACGAGGAAGGCGCGGCCGTCTGCGGGGTCCGGCTCGCGGGCGACCAGGCCCAGCAGCTCCAGGGCGCGCAGCTGGCGGCTCATGGTGGCCTTGCCCACGCCGAAGTAGGCGGCCAGCTCGGTGGCCCGCTGGCGGCCGGCGGCCTCCAGCCGGACCAGCAGCCCGTACGCGGCGGGCTCCAGCTCCGGGTGCAGGGCGCGGGCCATCTCGCCGGAGGAGGCCCGGGCCCGCCGGAGGAAGACGGACAGCTCCCGCTCCAGCGCGAGGAACTCCTGGTCTTCACTGCCGTGCACGTGCCGCTCCCATCGGTGATGGGGTGCGAGCCTGGCACCCCGGTACGGGACCAGTATTTCCCAGGGCGCGCGCCGCAGGCCCGGGGCCCCGCCGATACGGGGTCCCGGGCCTGGCGGCGGTGCGGCCGCGCCGGTCAGGCGGCCTTGGTGAAGGAGACCACCGCCGGGGCGAGGGCCAGCTCCAGCACCTGGCGCACGTCGGTCACCGGGTGCACCTCCAGCCCCTCCAGCACCTCGCCGGGGACGTCGTCCAGGTCGGCCTCGTTGCGCTTCGGGATGATCACCGTGGTCAGCCCGGCCCGGTGGGCGGCGAGCAGCTTCTGCTTGACCCCGCCGATGGGCAGTACCCGCCCGGTCAGCGAGACCTCGCCGGTCATGGCCACGTCCGTGCGGACCTGGCGGCCCGAGAGCAGGGAAGCCAGCGCCGTGGTCATCGTGATGCCCGCGCTCGGCCCGTCCTTGGGGACGGCGCCCGCCGGGAAGTGGATGTGCACGCCCCGGTCCTTGAGGTCGGCGACCGGGAGCTCCAGCTCGGCGCCGTGCGAGCGCAGGAAGCTGAGCGCGATCTGCGCCGACTCCTTCATCACGTCGCCCAGCTGCCCGGTCAGGGTCAGCCCGGCCGCGCCCGTCTCCGGGTCGGCGAGGGAGGCCTCGACGAAGAGGACGTCCCCGCCGGCGCCGGTCACGGCGAGGCCCGTGGCCACGCCGGGGACGGCCGTGCGCCGCTCCGCCGGGTCCTGGGCGGACTCCGGCACGTGGTGCGGCCGACCGATCAGGCCGCGCAGCTCGCCCGCGCCGATGGAGAACGGGAACTCCCGCTCGCCCAGCTCGTGCTGCGAGGCGACCTTGCGCAGCAGCCGCGCGATGGACCGCTCCAGGGTGCGCACGCCCGCCTCGCGGGTGTACTCCCCGGCGAGCTTGCGCAGGGCCTCCTCCTCCAGGACCACTTCCTCACCGGTCAGCCCGGCCCGCTCCAGCTGGCGGGGCAGCAGGTGGTCGCGGGCGATGACGACCTTTTCGTCCTCGGTGTAGCCGTCGAGGCGGACCAGCTCCATCCGGTCGGCCAGGGCCTCGGGGATGGCTTCCAGCACGTTGGCCGTGGCCAGGAAGACCACGTCGCTCAGGTCGAGCTCCACCTCCAGGTAGTGGTCGCGGAAGGTGTGGTTCTGCGCCGGGTCCAGGACCTCCAGCAGGGCGGCCGCCGGGTCGCCGCGGAAGTCGGAGCCGACCTTGTCGATCTCGTCCAGGAGCACGACCGGGTTCATCGACCCGGCCTCCTTGATCGCCCGGACGATCCGGCCCGGCAGGGCGCCGACGTAGGTCCGGCGGTGGCCGCGGATCTCGGCCTCGTCCCGTACGCCGCCGAGGGCGACGCGGACGAACTTGCGGCCCATGGCGTGGGCCACGGACTCGCCGAGCGAGGTCTTGCCGACGCCGGGGGGCCCGACGAGCGCGAGCACGGCGCCGCCGCGCCGGCCGCCGATGACGCCCATGCCCCGCTCGCCGCGCCGCTTGCGCACGGCGAGGTACTCGGTGATGCGGTCCTTCACGTCGTTCAGCCCGGCGTGCTCGGCGTCGAGGACGGCCCGGGCGCCCTGGATGTCGTACCGGTCCTCGCTGCGCTCGTTCCAGGGGAGCTCCAGCACCGTGTCCAGCCAGGTGCGGATCCAGGAGCCCTCGGGGCTCTGGTCGCTGGAGCGCTCCAGCTTGTCGACCTCCTTGAGCGCGGCCTCGCGGACCTTCTCGGGCAGGTCGGCGGCCTCGACGCGGGTGCGGTAGTCGTCGGACTCCTCGCCCTCCTTCTCCCCGCCCAGCTCGCGCAGCTCCTTGCGGACGGCCTCCAGCTGGCGGCGCAGCAGGAACTCGCGCTGCTGCTTCTCGACGCCGTCCTGGACGTCCTTGGCGATGGACTCGGCCACGTCCTGCTCGGCGAGGTGGTCGGAGAGCGCCTTGACGGCGAGCCGCAGCCGGGCGACCGGGTCGGCGGTCTCCAGCAGTTCGACCTTCTGCGCCACGGTCAGGAACGGCGAGTACCCGGAGTTGTCGGCGAGCGCCGACACCCCCTCGATCTGCTGCACCCGGTCCACGACCTGCCAGGCGCCGCGCTTCTTGAGCCAGCTGGTGGCGAGCGCCTTGTACTCCTTGACGAGCTCGGCGACCGCCCCGGGCAGCGGGTCGGGCACCTTCTCCTCCACGGTCTCCCCCTCGACCCAGAGCGCCGCCCCGGGCCCGGTGGTCCCGGCGCCGATCCGGACGCGGCCGCGCCCGCGGATCAGCGCCCCGGGATCGCCGTCGGAGAGCCGTCCGACCTGTTCGACGGTGCCGAGCACGCCGATCCCGGCGTACTTCCCGTCGACCCGCGGCACGAGCAGGACCCGGGGCTTCCCGCTGCCGCGCGCCGCCTGCGCGGCCTCGACGGCGGCGCGTACCTCGGCGTCGGACAGGTCCAGCGGGACGACCATCCCGGGCAGCACGACCTCGTCGTCGAGCGGCAGCACGGGCAGGGTGAGCGTTACGGACGTCGAAGCCATGATCTTCCCTCCGGCAGTGAAGTTGAGCTATGCCGACTCAATGCTTCTGCGCCCGGCAATGTTCCCCAACTTCCGTTCGCCTGGGGCGAACACCCCCGCACCCCCCCTCGTAGCACCATGACGCCATGGCAGACATACGACGAACCGTCAGCTCGGGCTCCCCCCTGGAACCCCGGATCGGCTTCTCGCGCGCGGTGCGCCTGGGGCGGCACGTGGCCGTCGCGGGCACGGCGCCCATCGGGGACGACGGCTCCACCGTCGGCCCGGGCGACGTCCACGCCCAGACGGTGCGGTGCCTCGACATCGCCCAGCGGGCCCTGGAGGAGGCGGGCGCCTCCCTGGAGCACACCGTGCGCACGCGGATCATGCTGACCGACATCACCCGCTGGGAGGAGGCCGCCCGGGCCCACGGCGAGCGCTTCGCCGGAATCCGCCCGGTGACCACCTTCGTGGAGGTGTCCCGCTTCATCGACCCCGCCTGGCTGGTCGAGGTGGAGCTCGACGCGATCCTCGACGAGGACTGAGGACGGGACCAGGACCGGGACCGGGGCCGGGGCCGGGACCGGGGCCGGGGCCGGGGCCGGCTACGGCGCCGAGAGGCGGACGTCCCCCGAGGCGGTGCGGACCGTCATCCGGGACGGGGCGTCCTGGCTGCCGTCCAGGCGGACGTCCCGGCTCCCGGAGCCCGTGTCGACCGACAGCCGGTACGGGCCCTGCGGGGCCGTCACGCCGATGTCGCCCGAACTGGTGGTGACGGACACCGAGGCCGGAGCCTTCACGAACCCCGCCTGCACGTCCCCCGAGGCCGCGCGCAGCTCCGCCTCGGCCCCTTCCAGGCCGTCGGCGGTGATCCGTCCCGAGGCCGTACGGATCTTCACCGGGCCCGTGATCCGCTCGGCCCGGACGTCCCCGGACGAGGAGGTCAGGTCGGCCCGCGCGACCCCCCGCACGGTGATGTCCCCGCTGCTGCTCTCGACCCGCACGGCGGCCGCCGCGGGCACCTCCAGGCGGTAGTCGATCCAGCAGTCGTCCCCGCACCCGTCCTGGAACCTCAGCACCCCGTCGGACACCCGCTGCCGCGGCGCGGGGGCCGTGCCGCCCCGGTAGTGGACGACCCGGCGGACGGTGACCCCCGTGCCGGAGCCCGTGGTGACCTCGACGTCACCGCTGCGGACGCCGGTCAGCTCCACCGCCGTGACCGGCTCGGAGACGGTCGCGTCGGCGTCGAGGGTCTTCACCGGGCCCACGCCCGTCAGGCCGCAGCCGGACAGCAGCAGGGCGGCCCCGAGGGCCGTGACGACGAAACGGGCTGACGCGGTGTGAGATGCCATACGGACGAGTCTGCCGAGCGGCGGCGCCCGGCGCGCGGGTGCAGGCCTCCGAAACGGGGGTGGAGCCAGCACCACCCCCGGCCGCCCCCGGTCGCCCCCCGTCAGCCCCCGACGGCCACCGGGCGGTCCGAGGGCAGCCCCCACTCGCTCCACGAACCGTCGTACACCGCGGTCTCCCCGTACCCGGCCAGGGTCGCCCCCAGCGCGAGCACGCACGCCGTGACACCGGAGCCGCAGCTGAAGTAGAGCCGCTCCCGCTCCCCGGCCAACGCCTCGAAGGCCGCCCGGAGTTCCCCGGCCGGACGCATCAGCCCCCCGGGCCCCTGGAGCTCGCCGAACGGCAGGTTCAGCGCGCCCGGCATGTGCCCCCCGCGCAGCCCCGGCCGGGGCTCGGGAGCGGTGCCGGCGAACCGCTCCCGGGTCCGGGCGTCGAGCACGGCGGCGTCCGGGTCGGCCAGGGCCCCGGCCACGGCGGCGGCGTCCACGAGCAGGCCGGGGCGCGGCCGCGCGGTGAAGGAGCCCCGCGGCCCGTCGTACGCCGCCGGCCCGTCCTCGACGGGCAGCCCCGCGGCGGCCCAGGCGGGCAGCCCGCCGTCGAGCACGGCGGCCCGGTCGAAGCCCATGGCCCGCAGCATCCACCAGGCCCGGGCGCTGGAGTAGACCCCGGCGGCGTCGTAGACGACCACGCGGGCGTCCTCGTCCACCCCGAGCCCCCGCATCGCCTCCTCGAACGCGGCCGGCGCCGGCATGGTGTGCGGGGCGGGGGCGTCGTGGTCGGACAGGTGCCCGTCCAGGTCGAAGGGACGCGCCCCGGGGATCCTGCGCCCCCCGCCCCGGTGCGCCCCGACGGAGGCGTCGAACACCACGACCCGCCCGAGGTGCGCGGCGAGCCAGCCGGAACCGACCAGCGGGGCGGGTATCCCGGGTACGGACGCGGACGCGGATGGGGATGCGGATGCGGATGCGGGCGCGGACATACGGAGCCTCCGGGAGGACGTCGGAAACGATCTCCCGCCCATCCTCCCCCCGCGGCGGTCCCCCTCGCCCTCACCCGCACCCCCCGCCCCGTCGCGCGTACACCGCCACCCGCGCGCCCCTGACCTCCGTCACCGAGCAGCGGTCGAAGCCGGCCGCCAGGGTGGTGCGCTTCGCCGCCTCCGCCGGGTACGGGTCCAGCGGCTGGTCCGCCGGGTCCGTCAGGGCCAGCACCCGCGGGGACGACAGCAGGGCCCGCCGGATCCCTTCCGGGGCGAGTTCCGTGCCGTGGAGGGTGTGCGTGGCGGCCGGGGAGCCGGCCAGGGCCACGTCGCGCAGCCCGCCGTACACCCCGGGCGAGGACAGCAGCCACTCCCGCCTCCTCGACGGCATGAACAGCACGGCGTCCCCCGGCCGGGCCCGCTCGCGCACCACCGCCGCCACCGCGAGGACGTCGTCCCGGCGGCTCTCCGGCGTGCGCAGCCATGCCGACCACGCCCCCACCGGCACCAGCAGCGCGCCCGCCACCGCCCACGGCAGCCAGCCCCGGGCCCCCGCCCGTCCCCCCTGCGCCAACCGGACCCCGGCCAGGAGCGCGAGCCCGCCCAGGGCGTAGAGGACGTACCGGTCGACGTACCAGGGGTGGACCAGCGAGACCGCCATCAGCAGCCCGGGCGGCAGCAGGGCCAGGGGCACCGCGACCCGGACCACCTCCCGACGGCCGCCCCGGGCCAGCAGGAGCACCGCCCCCGACAGCACCCCGTACGCCACCCAGTCCTGCCACCCGGGCCGCCCCAGCCAGCCCAGCTGCCGCTGCGCCTGCCCCGCGCTCACCACCGCCAGCGGCAGCAGCCCGGCGGCGACCGCCCCGGCCGCCCACCGCCAGCCCCGCTCCCGCCAGGCGGGGACCCCGTGGGCGAGCAGCGCCAGGGCCGCGAACTCGTGCAGCCAGCAGCCCACCAGCAGCACCACCGCGTACGGGACCCAGCGCCGCAGCACCATCAGGTGGGTCGCCCAGGCCACGGCCGCCGCCACCAGGGCGTACGAGCGCCCCTCCTGCCCGTACATCTGGACGGGCGGGAGCAGGACGTACACCACCCCCGCCCACAGCGCGGCCCGCTCCCCCGCCAGCCGGTGCGCCACGGCGGCCACCCCGCCGGCGGCGAGGGCCGTCCCCGCCACGGACGGCAGCCGCAGCGCCCACAGCCCGCCACCGCCACCGGCGTCGCCCCCCACGGCGGACGCGGCGAAGACCGCGTGCATCACCCCGTAGTACAGCCCGTGCACCGCGTCGACCTGTCCGAGCAGGCCCCACAGCTCCCCGGCCGGCCGGTGCGCGACCTGCCAGGTGGTCGATTCGTCGCGCCACATGCCGCCCCGGCCCGGCCCCCGCTCCAGGCCCCACAGGCCGAGCAGGAGGACGGCGAGCAGCGGAGGGAACCAGCGCCAGGCGGCCGAGCGGTGGATGACGTCCTCCGGGGTGCTTTCGGTGGCGGGTCGGCGCCTCCATACTCGGATGCGGTACCGGTGTCCCGCAGGAGGTCGGAGTGCGAGCGATGCGAACGGCCGCGGCCGCGGCGGCGGTCCTGCTGGCCGCGGTGTCCCTGGCGGGGTGCGACCACGACGGCGCCTCGGCCCCCCAGGGGCCGGCCGGCGCCACGGCCCCCGCCACCCCGTCCGTACCCGCCACGGCCCCCGCCACCGCGTCCGTACCCGCCACGGCCCCCGCCACCCCCCGCACCACGCCTCCCCCGACGGCGGACCCGTCCACCGAGCGCCTCCTGCGCGTCACCCGCAGCGGCGGTTTCGCCGGCCGGACCAGGACCCTCCTCGTCAACGGCGACGGCTCCTGGACCCTCCTGGGCGAGCAGGCCCAGGACCTGCGCAAGGGGCGTCTGAGCGCGACCGGGCTGGAGGATCTGCGCACCGCGCTCCGCGCGGCCGACTTCGCCCGTCTGCCCCGCACCGCGACCGCCGATCCGCCGGTGTACGACGGGTTCACGTACTCCTTCGTGCACGGCGGTTTCGAGGTGGCGGCCGACCAGACGGCGCTGTCGGCGGCCCTGTCACGGGTGCTGGAGGCCCTCCCCGGATTCGACGCCGCCTGAGGAATCCGGGATGAATCTCTGATTCCGGATGCTCCCGGGTCCTGTCCGAACCCTCCATGGCCGCGGGCCGGTGCCTCCTCTACGCTGCACCCCAGCCATCACGCGGATCATCAGGGGCGGGACATGGAACAGACGCACACCGGCCACCACGGCGCCGCGGCCACCCCAGGTGCCCAGCGGCGCGTGCTGGTGGTCGAGGACGACCGCACCATCGCCGACGCCATCGCGGCCCGGCTGCGGGCCGAGGGCTTCCAGGTGCAGACCGCCTACGACGGGCCGGCCGCCGTCGCGGCCGCCGAGAGCTGGCTGCCCGAGCTGCTGGTGCTGGACGTCATGCTGCCCGGCTTCGACGGACTGGAGGTGTGCCGGCGGGTGCAGGCGCAGCGGCCGGTCCCGGTGCTGATGCTGACCGCCCGCGACGACGAGACCGACATGCTGGTCGGTCTCGGGGTCGGGGCGGACGACTACATGACCAAGCCGTTCTCCATGCGCGAGCTGGCGGCGCGGGTGCACGTGCTGCTGCGCCGGGTGGAACGGGCCACGCAGGCCGCGACGGCCCCGCGCGGGGCGACCCTGCGGCTGGGGGACCTGGAGATCGACCACGCGCAGCGGAGGGTGCGGGTGCAGGCGGAGGACGTGCACCTGACGCCGACCGAGTTCGACCTGCTGGTGTGCCTGGCGGGGACCCCGCGGGCGGTGCTGTCGCGCGAGCAGCTGCTGGCGGAGGTGTGGGACTGGGCGGACGCCTCGGGCACCCGTACGGTCGACAGCCACATCAAGGCGCTGCGCCGGAAGATCGGCGCGGAGCGGATCCGTACCGTCCACGGCGTCGGGTACGCCCTGGAGACCCCGGCGCAGGCGTGAGCGGCGGGCGCCCCGACGGGGGGCTGCGCCCGTTCTCGCCGTTCTCGATCAAGACGAAGCTGGGCACGCTCGTCGTGGTCTCGGTGTTCATCACCACCGGTCTGCTGATGGTGGCGCTGCGCACGGACACGGAGGTGCGCTTCATCACCGTCTTCTCAGTGATCGCCTCGATGCTGATCACCCAGATCGTGGCGCACGGCCTGACGGCCCCGCTGGACGAGATGACCACGGTCGCGCGGGCGATCTCGCACGGGGACTACACGCGCCGGGTGAGCGGGGCCGGACGGCGGGACGAGCTGGGCGATCTGGCGTCCACGATCAACCGGATGGCCGGTGATCTGGAGGCCGAGGACAGACATCGTCGAGAGCTGGTCGCGAACGTCTCGCACGAGCTCCGTACTCCGATCGCGGCGCTGCGGGCGGTGCTGGAGAACGTGGTGGACGGGGTCTCGGAGGCCGATCCGGAGACCATGCGGACGATGCTGAAGCAGGCGGAGCGGCTCGGCCGGCTGGTGGAGACCCTGCTGGACCTGTCCCGGGTGGACAACGGGGTGGTGCCGCTGAAGGCGCGCCGCTTCGAGGTCTGGCCGTACCTGTCGGGGGTGCTGAAGGAGTCGGGGCTGGCGGCCTCCGGGCGGCCGGGTCTGGCTTCCGGTTCGGGCGGGCACACCCGCAACGACGTGCACCTGCACCTGGACGTGCATCCTCCGGAGCTGACCGCCTACGCGGACGCGGAGCGACTGCACCAGGTGGTGGCGAACCTGATCGACAACGCGGTGAAGCACAGTCCGGCGCACGGCCGGGTGACGGTGCGGGCCCGTTCGGGCGACACGCCCGGCAGCCTGGCGCTGGAGGTCGTGGACGAGGGGCCGGGGATTCCGGAGGCGGAGCGGCACCGGGTCTTCGAGCGGTTCAACCGCGGGGCCGCGGGCGGCGGCGACGGGGGCACGGGACTGGGGCTGGCGATCGCCCGCTGGGCCGTGGGCCTGCACGGAGGCGAGATCCGCGTGGCCGAATCGTCACGTGGTTGCCGAATCCTTGTCACCCTTCCGGGCAGCTCGCCGGCGCTGTCTTGACGTAGGGTTCGAGTGGGAAGGACATGATCTCGGCCACACGTGCCCGGGGTCGGCAAGGGTGCGAGGCCACGGGGGTCGCAACCTGGCTGTCCCCTACCCGAACCACGCTTGTTTCCCGCCATTCCACGTGGCGAAACCCGCCGTTCGGTGTGACCTGCGCGACGGAAGTCCCGCCCGGCCTGCATTGCACCGCCCGGGAGGCGTAGCCTTTATTCCCGCTGTCCATACCTTGTGAAGCGGAAGAGGGCGGTTGCCGCCGTGTCGCCACAGTCCCCCAGTAACCCGAGCACCACGACCGACGCAGCAGAGGGCGGGAAGAACCCCGCCTCAGGCTTCGGCGCGAATGAGTGGCTCGTCGACGAGATCTATCAGCAGTACCTCCAGGACCCGAACTCGGTCGACCGGGCCTGGTGGGACTTCTTCGCCGACTACAAGCCGGGGGGCGCTGCCGCTCCGGTGAAGTCGGACGGTCCCGGTCCCGAGAAGTCCGCGACGACGGATGGCGCCTCCGCACAGGCCGCCACCGCCCCCGTCGTGATCCCGCAGGCCGCCGACGCCGCCACGGGGGCGGCGCCCGCCGCGCCTGCCCCCGCCGCGACCACACCCGTGTCAGCTCCTTCCCCTGCTCCTGCCACCCCCTCTGGTGCCCCTGCTGTGACTGTCACCTCCCAGGCCCCGGCCGCCGCACCGGCCGCGCCCGCCCCTCAGGCTGCGGCTCCGGCCGCCACCACCCCGGCTCAGAAGGCCGCGCCCGCCACCGAGGCCCCCCAGGGCCCCGAGCTGGTGACGCTCCGCGGCCCCGCGGCCGCCGTGGCCAAGAACATGAACGCCTCCCTCGACGTCCCGACGGCCACGTCCGTCCGCGCCGTCCCGGTGAAGCTGCTGTTCGACAACCGCATCGTCATCAACAACCACCTCAAGCGCGCCCGCGGTGGGAAGATCTCCTTCACCCACCTGATCGGCTACGCGATGGTGCAGGCCATCAAGGCCATGCCGTCGATGAACTACTCCTTCCAGGAGAAGGACGGCAAGCCGACCCTGGTCAAGCCGGAGCACGTGAACTTCGGCCTCGCGATCGACCTGGTCAAGCCGAACGGCGACCGCCAGCTCGTCGTCGCCGGCATCAAGAAGGCCGAGACCCTGAACTTCTTCGAGTTCTGGCAGGCCTACGAGGACATCGTCCGCCGCGCCCGCGTCGGCAAGCTGACGATGGACGACTTCACCGGCGTCACCGTCTCGCTGACCAACCCCGGCGGCCTGGGCACCGTCCACTCCGTGCCCCGCCTGATGCCCGGACAGTCGGTCATCATGGGCGTCGGCTCCATGGACTACCCCGCCGAGTTCCAGGGCACCTCGCAGGACACCCTGAACAAGCTGGGCATCTCCAAGGTCATGACCCTGACCTCGACCTACGACCACCGGGTCATCCAGGGCGCGGCCTCCGGCGAGTTCCTGCGCATCGTCGCGAACTTCCTCCTCGGCGAGGGCGAGTTCTACGACCAGGTCTTCGAGTCGCTGCGGATCCCGTACGAGCCGGTCCGCTGGATGCGCGACATCGACGCCTCGCACGACGACGACGTCACGAAGGCCGCCCGCGTCTTCGAGCTGATCCACTCCTACCGGGTCCGCGGCCACGTCATGGCCGACACCGACCCGCTGGAGTACAAGCAGCGCAAGCACCCCGACCTCGACATCACCGAGCACGGCCTCACCCTGTGGGACCTGGAGCGCGAGTTCGCGGTCGGCGGGTTCGCCGGCAAGTCGATGATGAAGCTGCGCGACATCCTCGGCGTGCTGCGCGACTCGTACTGCCGCACCACCGGCGTCGAGTTCATGCACATCCAGGACCCGAAGCAGCGCCGCTGGATCCAGGACCGCATCGAGCGCGCGCACTCCAAGCCGGAGCGCGAGGAGCAGCTGCGCATCCTGCGCCGGCTGAACGCGGCGGAGGCCTTCGAGACCTTCCTGCAGACGAAGTACGTCGGCCAGAAGCGCTTCTCGCTGGAGGGCGGCGAGTCCGTCATCCCGCTGCTCGACGCCGTGATCGACTCGGCCGCCGAGGCCCGCCTCGACGAGGTCGTCATCGGCATGGCCCACCGCGGCCGCCTGAACGTCCTGGCGAACATCGTCGGCAAGTCGTACGCGC
The DNA here is from genome assembly GCF_042884105.1 of Streptomyces sp. NPDC058157. Lineage (NCBI taxonomy): Bacteria > Bacillati > Actinomycetota > Actinomycetes > Kitasatosporales > Streptomycetaceae > Streptomyces > Streptomyces sp. NPDC058157. Next base: position 11,980 of record NZ_JBHVUQ010000006.1, on the reverse strand, counting down.
AGATCTTCCGTGAGTTCGAGGGCAACCTCGACCCGAAGTCCATGCACGGCTCCGGCGACGTCAAGTACCACCTGGGCGCCGAGGGCACCTTCACGGGCCTGGACGGGGAGCAGATCAAGGTCTCGCTCGTCGCCAACCCCTCGCACCTGGAGGCCGTGGACCCGGTCCTGGAGGGTGTCGCCCGCGCCAAGCAGGACGTCATCGGCAAGGCCGGCACGGACTTCACCGTCCTGCCCGTCGCCCTGCACGGCGACGCCGCGTTCGCCGGCCAGGGCGTGGTCGCCGAGACGCTGAACATGTCGCAGCTGCGCGGCTACCGCACCGGCGGCACCGTCCACGTCGTGATCAACAACCAGGTCGGCTTCACCGCCGCCCCGGAGTCCTCGCGTTCCTCGATGTACGCGACCGACGTGGCCCGCATGATCGAGGCGCCGATCTTCCACGTGAACGGCGACGACCCGGAGGCCGTGGTCCGCGTCGCGCGGCTCGCCTTCGAGTTCCGTCAGGCGTTCAACAAGGACGTCGTGATCGACCTCATCTGCTACCGCCGCCGCGGTCACAACGAGTCGGACAACCCGGCGTTCACGCAGCCGCTGATGTACGACCTGATCGACAAGAAGCGCTCGGTGCGCAAGCTGTACACCGAGTCCCTCATCGGTCGCGGCGACATCACGCTGGAAGAGGCCGAGCAGGCGCTGCAGGACTTCCAGGGCCAGCTGGAGAAGGTCTTCGCGGAGGTCCGCGAGGCCGCCACGCAGCCCGCCGTCCCCGCCGCGCCGGCGCAGACCGCGCAGGAGTTCCCGGTCGCGGTGAACACCGCGATCTCGCAGGACGTCGTCAAGCGGATCGCCGAGTCCCAGGTCAACATCCCCGAGGGCCACACGGTCCACCCGCGTCTGCTGCCGCAGCTGCAGCGCCGCGCGGCGATGATCGACGACGGCACCATCGATTGGGGCATGGGCGAGACCCTGGCCTTCGGTTCGCTGCTGATGGAGGGCACCCCGGTCCGCCTGTCCGGCCAGGACTCGCGCCGCGGCACCTTCGGCCAGCGCCACGCGGTCCTCATCGACCGGGAGACCGGCAAGGACTACACGCCGCTGCAGTACCTCTCGGACGACCAGGCCCGCTACAACGTCTACGACTCGCTGCTCTCCGAGTACGCGGCCATGGGCTTCGAGTACGGCTACTCGCTGGCCCGCCCGGACGCGCTGGTGCTGTGGGAGGCCCAGTTCGGCGACTTCGTCAACGGCGCGCAGACCGTCGTCGACGAGTTCATCTCCTCGGCCGAGCAGAAGTGGGGCCAGACGAGCGGTGTCACGCTGCTCCTCCCCCACGGCTACGAGGGCCAGGGCCCGGACCACTCGTCCGCCCGCCCGGAGCGCTTCCTGCAGATGTGCGCGCAGGACAACATGACGGTCGCCATGCCGACCCTGCCGTCGAACTACTTCCACCTGCTGCGCTGGCAGGTCCACAACCCGCACCACAAGCCGCTCATCGTCTTCACCCCGAAGTCGATGCTGCGCCTGAAGGCCGCGGCGTCGAAGGCGGAGGAGTTCACGAGCGGTACCTTCCGTCCGGTCATCGGGGACTCCACGGTCGACCCGAACGCCGTGCGCAAGGTCGTCTTCTGCGCGGGCAAGGTCTACTACGACCTGGAGGCCGAGCGGGAGAAGCGCGGCATCACCGACACCGCGATCATCCGCATCGAGCGGCTGTACCCGCTGGCGGGTGCCGAGATCCAGGCGGAGATCGCCAAGTTCCCGAACGCGGCGAAGTACATCTGGGCGCAGGAGGAGCCGGCGAACCAGGGTGCGTGGCCGTTCATCGCGCTGAACCTGATCGACCACCTCGACCTGGCGGTCGGCGCGGACGTCCCGGCGGGCGAGCGCCTGCGGCGCATCTCGCGCCCGCACGGTTCGTCCCCGGCGGTGGGCTCCGCGAAGCGCCACCAGGCGGAGCAGCAGCAGCTGCTGAACGAGGTCTTCGAGGCGTAGTCGCCGACGCGACCTGCACGGAGGAGGAAGGCCCGGCCCCGATCACCTGGGGGCCGGGCCTTCCGGCTTTCCCGCCGCTGCCGGGGCTCCGCCCCGGACCCCGCGCCTCAAACGCCGGCGAGGCTGGTTTCGCTACGGCTGCGGCTCGAAGTCCCAGTAGGGGCGGGTCTGCTGGCGGGCCGAGACCGTGTGGACGTGCTGGGGGCCGAGGGTGCGGGTGAGGGCCTTGAGGCCGGCGTCCTCGTGTTTGGCGGCCTCCGCGTCCTCCCGTACCGAGCGGAGGTCGGCGGCCAGGGCGATCTGGGCGCTGAGGGCCATCGGGTGGTCGGGGCCGAGGACCTGTTCGGTGGCGCGGAGGGTGTCGCGGCTCAGTTCCAGGGCGGAGTCCAGGCGGCCGGTGATGTTGCGGTGGCCGGTGGCGTTGAGGGCGCAGCCCAGGGTCCAGGGGTGGCGTTCGCCGAGGGCGCCGCGCATGCCGACGAGGGCCTGCTCGGCCAGGTTGAGGGCCTCGGTGCGTTCGCCCTGGGCGCGCAGGACCAGGCCGAGGTTGCCGACCGTGCCGATGCTGTACGGGTGGGCGAGGCCGAGCTGTGACTGGTAGCCGCGGACGACCTCCTCGGAGATCCGGCGGGCCTCCTCGATGTCCCCGTACTCGCGCAGGTAGGTGGCGTAGTCGGAGGCGACCATCAGGGTCCAGGGGAACTCGGCGCCGAAGACCCGGGTGGAGCGTTCCAGGACGCTGCGCAGGCGGGCGCCGGCGCCGGGGATGTCGCCGGTGCGGCGCAGGCACTGGCCGAGGTTGTGCTCGGCGCGCAGGGTCTGCGGGTGGTTGGAGCCGAGGACCTGGAGGTGGAGTTTGAGGCCCTGTTCCTGGCGGGCGAGGGCCTCGCGGTAGCGGCCCATCAGGCGCAGGCCCATGGCGCAGCCGATGCCCGAGGAGAGGGTGGCGATGTGCCGGACGCGCAGGACGCGTTCGCGGCGGCGCAGGGTGTCCAGGTCGGTGTCGTAGGCCTCCTGGTAGCGGCCGAGCAGGCGCAGGGCGACGGCGACGTTGTTCTGGGCGTTGAGGGTGGTGGTGTCGTCCTCGCCGAGGAGTTCGCGGTAGCTGGCGAAGGCGTGTTCGAGGAGTTCGCGGGCCTGGTCGAACTTGGCGGTGCTGAGGAGGACGCCGGCGTAGGTGCTGGTGGCGCGGAGGGTCTCCAGGTCGCGGTCGCCGCGTTCGGCGGTGAGCCGGTCGGCGACCTGGCGGGCGAGGGCCTCGGCCTGGCGGAAGTGGCCGAGCATGCGCAGGGCGCCGCCGTAGTGGTAGCTGAGTTCGCGGACCTGGTCGTGGTCGTCGCCGAGCATGGCCCGCCAGACGTGGTCGGTCTGTTCGGACAGGCGCAGGCAGGTGCGGTATTCGCCGGCGAGGATCAGGAAGCGCAGGCAGTGCAGGAGGAAGTTCTGGATGCGGGGGTTGCTGCTGGTCAGCACCCCGGCGGGTTCCAGGTGGGGGATGAGTTCGGCGTAGCGGGGCCAGAGCCGGGAGTCGGTGGGGCGGCCGGGGTCGGCCGCGGCGAGGACCTGGCGGACGGCGCGGGAGAGCTGGCCTGCCTCGTCCTCGGCGAGGTTCTCGCGGACGATGTTGTGGACCATGCGGTGGAGCTGGACGGTCTCCAGGCCGCCGCCCTCCTCGACGGACAGGTCGGAGTACTCCAGGCGGACGACGGAGAACTGGACGAGTTTGTTGAGGGCGGCGTTCCAGCGGATCTGGTCGTTGACGATGCCCGCGAGGTCCTCGGGGACGTCCTCGGCGGGGAACTCGCGCAGCAGCCGCAGCGGGACCCGGCCGGGGGCGAAGAAGACGAACAGCCGCAGCAGGGCGAGGGCGTCGGGGAAGTTCTCGCGGACGTTGTTGAGGAGTATCGCCAGGGCGGTCGGGAAGGGCAGCGGGTAGTCGTCGGAGAGGGTGACGGCCTCGTGGGAGTCGAGGCGGCGCTGGAGGAGGGCGAGGTACTCGCCGACGCCGAGGGGTGAGTCGGCGAGCCAGCCGGCGGTCTGGTCGAGGGCGAGGGGGTAGTCCTCCAGGGCCTCGGCGAGCTGGTCGGCCTCCTCGCCGGTGAGGCGGCGGGCCCGGCGGCGGATGAAGGTGACGGACTCGGGGCGGGCGTAGAGGGGGACCTCGACGAGGCTGGTGTGGCGGGCGGCCCACTCGCGGTTGCGGGAGGTGATGATGACGTCGCCGGCGCCGGAGGGCAGCAGGTCGGTGAGGTCGTCGGGGTTGTCGCAGCCGTCGAAGACCATCAGCCAGCGGTGGTAGGGGTTTCCGCGCCGCAGGGCCTCCAGTACGGCGCGGATCTGCTCGCCGTAGCTGCCGGCGCCGCGGGGCAGGCCGAGTTCGGGGGCGAGGTCGGCGAGGCGTTCGCGCAGGGTGGGGCGGTCCTCGGCGGGGACCCACCAGACGACGTCGTACTCGGAGGCGAACCGGTAGGCGTACTCGGTGGCGACCTGGGTCTTGCCGACACCGGACAGTCCGAGGAGGGTGACGGTGGAGGCGCCGGGCGGGGCTTCGGTGAGGGCGTCGCGGAGCCGGCCGATGACGTCGTTGCGGCCGGTGAAGCGGGGGTTGCGGCGCGGGACGCGGCCCCAGATCTCGGGCGGGTCGTTGGGGAAGCGGGGGCCGCGGCGGCCGCTCTCGGTGCCGATCCGGTCGGTGGGCAGGTCCAGGCGGCGCAGGACGCGGTACTCGGCCTCGTAGGCGTCCAGGCCCCACAGGTCGGTCTTCTCCAGGGTGGCGACGGCGCTGGGCAGCGGGGCGTCGGTGAGGCAGACGGCGGCGAACCGGTCGGGGTGGGCGGCGGTGACGGTGCGCAGGGCGGTGTTCCACTCCTCGTCCGTGTGGGTGCCGGCGGAGAAGTAGCGTTCGCTGAGGACGACGAGGACCTTGCCGCCCGCGCGGGCGAGGTCGTCGAGGGCCTCGGTGATGCCGGGGCCGGTCTGCGGGTCCCAGCGCTGGAGGGCGACGCGGTGGCCGTGCTCCTCCAGGCGGTGGGCGATCCACGCCGCCCAGGGGCGGTTGAAGCCGGCGAAGCTGATGACGAAGCGCTGGGGCTGGGCGGCTCCGTCGCGGTCGTGGCGCGTACCGGTACCGGTCATGCGGCCGTCTCCCTGGGGTGTCCGGGCGGTGGACGGGTGCGGGCGGTGCGGGGGCGCTGCCGCGGCCGGGGGGTGCCACGGCGGCGGGGCTTGAAAGGTACCGCAGCGGACGGCCCGTCAGGCCCCTGTGAACGCGGCGAGTTCGGGGTGCGCCGCGCACCAGGCGAGGCGTTCGCGTTCGAGGGCGCGGCGGGCGGTGGCGTACCGGTCGGCGGGCGGCGGGAGCTCGTCCATGGCCCGTTCGGCGCCGGCCATGGAGTCGACGAACTCCCGCCCTGCGAGGGTCAGTCGGGGGTGGTCGCGCAGGACGGGCAGGACGGCTTCCACCTGGGCGCGGATCCGGGCGTGCCGGGCCCAGGCGCCGCGGGCCCCGTAGAGGGCGGCGCGCTGCCAGTAGCCGGCCAGGGCCAGGTGGGCGTACGTGCCGTGCAGCAGCCCCTCCAGGGGGCGCGGGTCGGCGCGCCAGGGGGCCCAGTGGCAGGGGGTGCGGTCGGCGGTGTGGAGGGTGAGGACGTCGGTGAGGGCGGCGAGCTTGCCGTGCTGCACCTCGTGGACGAGGGTCGCGGCGAGGGCGGGCGGGGCCTGGCCGCGGGCGAGGACGGCGCCCGCGGCGGCGGGGAGGGTGGCGCCGCTGGAGCGGGAGCCGCCGCCGAGCGGGACGACGGAGCGCAGCAGGCGGGCCGTCTCGTCGGCGCGGGCGGAGTCGTAGCGCTCCAGGAGGGTGAGGGCGGCGGCCCACTGGGTGTCCCAGCGCTTGTGCCCCTTGGGGGTGAGCCGCCGGGCGGGGCGGACGGGGGCGGGGTGTCCGGTGGCGGGGGCCCGGTAGGGGTCGAGGTCGTCGAGGGAGGCGCGGCCGCCGGGCAGGGGGTGCAGGGGGAGCACCTCGGAGGTGTCCCAGGAGCGTTCGGTGAGGGCGAGGGGCCCGGGGCGTTCGGGGAGCAGCAGGCCGAGCGTGGGCAGGGCGAGGCGGCCGTGGGCGGGGCGCAGGGTGGTCTTGAAGCCGATCCCGGCGCGCAGAGCGGCGGCGACGGCGAGGGCCCCGAGGTGTCCGAGGTCGGGGGCGGGGCCCTGCGGGGCGTGCAGCCGGCGCAGCGTCTCCTCGGCCCAGACCCCGGTGGAGGGGTAGTGCAGGACGTCCCGCACGGCGCCGGGGTCCTGCCGCTCGGCCTCCTCCAGCAGCCCCCACCACTCCCCGGCCTCGGGCCCGGGGGCGGCGTCGAGCACGGCCCGCAGCAGGAGCAGCCGCTTGGACCGCCGGACGTCGGCGACGAGCCGCAGCCCTTCGGGGGCGGGCTCGGTGGTGGCGAGGGCGCGCAGGACGTGGGAGCTCACGCTGAACCGGGGGAGGCCGGCGGGGGCGGTGCTCCCGGCCTGCGGGGGCGGGCCGGTCCGCTGGGCGGCGACGGTCGGGCGGGCCTCGGGGGCGCTCCCGGGGTGTGCGGGGCCGCTGCGGCGGGGGTGGGTCATGAGGCGGCCCGCCGGGTCGTGGCGGCCGTGTGGACCGCGCGGGCGATGTGGCGGATCAGGGCCTGGAGGTCCGCGCAGTACACGGACGGCTGGCGGAAGCCCTCCCCTTCGCGGTAGCGGTGGGGGTAGTGGCCGCCGCCGCAGACCTCCACCAGCTCGCAGGACCGGCAGCCGCCGGCGAGGGCCTCGCGGCCCAGCTGGCGGGCGGCGAAGCCGGGGTGGTCGAGGAGGTCGTCGAAGCTGTGGGTGTCCAGGGTCATGCCGGTGGCCGCGGCCCCTTCGTAGGCGGACTTCAGGGAGTCGGCCTGCTCGATGCTGCCGTCGGTCTCCACCACGGCGGTGCCGGCGGGTGCCAGGCCGAGGCTCTCGGTGGCGGCGGGGAGGCCCAGCAGCAGCGCGATGACCTCCTCGAAGATTCGGATCCGGGTGCGCCTGGTCCCTTCGTGCCACCACCGTTCGAAGACGGCGGTCAGCCAGTCCGCGTACGGGGTGCCGGGGGTCCGTCCGGTGCGGCCGGGCGGCGGGGTGCTCCAGTTGGCCAGGGGCAGCAGCAGGCCGATGGCGGGCGGGGCGAAGGCGAGGAGGGACTCGTACGTCTCCACCGGGTCCTGCGCGAGGTCGACGACGCACAGCACCCCGGCGTAGCCGGCCGGGTGGCGGGCCAGCAGCCGCAGGCCGCGGGCGGCCGCGCCGAAGCCGGGCCGTCCGGCGTGGTCCACGCGGCGGGCGTTGTGGGCGGGGAGCCCGCCGTCGAGGCTGACGCCGACGCGGATGCCGGCGGCGCTCAGGGCGGCGATCCGGCCCCGGGTGAGCAGGGTCGCGTTGGTCTGGACGCTGGCGGTGACCCGGGTGCGGGGCGAGCTGCGGGCCAGGGCGGCGCGTACCGCCTCGACGGGGGCGGCCAGTTCGACGGGGGCCGCGAGGAGGGGTTCGCCGCCGTGCAGGACGAGGTCGACGCGGGGCAGTTCGTGGGCGGCGGCGTGTTCGGCGATGCGTTCGGCGGCGCGCAGGGCGGTGGCGGGGGCCATGGCGGCGGGGCGGGTGCGCCAGCTCTGGTCGGCCATCTCGTAGACGTAGCAGTAGGTGCAGGCGAGGTTGCAGCGGCTGTGGGTCTTGAGCACGAACTGCCGTACGGGGTGCGGGCGGTGGCCTGCGGCGCGCAGGGCAGGGACGTCGAGCCGGGCGTAGGGCCAGGGGGCGTGGAGGGCGTGGGCGCCGGCGGGGTCGCGGGGCGCGGGCGGCGGGTGCGGCGGCGGGGGGCCGTCCGTGCTCGCTCGGTTCATCGCCCGTGCCTCCTCCCCCGGCCACCGCTGGGGGATCCGGCCCCCGGGACGGTCCATCCCTGCCCTCCGCGGGGGGCCGGCTAACGGCGGAAAGTGGTCAACTCCGGGCGGTCCGGACCTGTACGGGACGGCCGGCGCGGGGACGGCCGGCGCGGGGACGGGTCAGGCGACGCCGGAGTCGAAGGCGTTGAGGATCTCGGCCGGGTGGGTCACCCGTTCCACGAGCCCCTCGACGACCTCGGCGAGCACCGGGTGGGCGATGCCGCGCAGGGCGGCGAGGTCGAGCCCGGAGAGGTCGGGGAGCTGCCCGGCGCAGGGGCGGGGGTCGGGGGGTGCGGCCACTTCCTGACGTCCGGTCACCATGGGCTTCCCGTCCCCCTGTCGCACCGTGGAATGTGGAATGTCGTGGAATGCCGTGGTCCACTGCCCTTTCCCCCGGTCCGGCGGGGGGAAACGGCTCATCCGCCGCTCTCCAGGGCGTGGATCCGCGTCCGGACGGCCACGGCGCGCTCGCCGTCCGGCAGTCCCTGGCGCTGCCACAGCTCCAGGGCGGCCCGGTAGGCGTCGAGGGCCGCGCGGGGGCGGGCCAGGCGCTCCAGGACCCCGCCGCGCAGTTCCTGGACGCGGGCGGCGAGGCGGAGGGCGGCGCCGGTGTCGTCGGGCTCCTCGCGGGCCGCCTCCAGGGCGGCGCGCCAGGCCCGGCGGTAGGAGTCGGCCGCCCGGTCGAGGCGGTCGGTGGTGCGGGTGTGGGCGTGGATCTCCTGCTGGACGTCGCCGTGGTCGCGCCAGGCGCGGGCCCGCTCCAGGGGGTGGTGGCCCTGCCGGACGGCCAGCTCCAGCAGGTACTCGGCCTCCCGGAGGTCGACGAGGTCCCCTTCGTAGCCGTGCCGCAGCCGCAGCCCGGTGGCGAGCCGCAGCAGCCGGTACGCGGCCCCGGGGTGGGACTGGGCCACCGCCGAACGACTCTCGCGCAGCACCCGTACGGCGGTGGAGGCGAAGCGGCGGCCGTCGGCGGCCCGGGCCCGCTCCAGGAGCACGTCGCCCCACTCGGGCAGCAGTCCGGCGTAGGCGTCGCCGTCACGGGGGATCAGCCGCCGGGCCCGCGCGTACGCCTCGGCCGCCTCCTCCAGGGCCGCGGGGTCCCCGTCACGGTCGTAACGCGCCCGGTGCACGCGGGCGAGGCACAGCAGCGCGGCCAGCCGCAGCTCGGGCTCCCCGACGCCCTCGTCGAGCGCCCGCAGCAGCTGGGCCCGCGCCTCTTCGAGCCGCCCCGGCAGGTACCGCAGCGCCCCGGCCAGCTCCACCCGCACCCGCGCGACCCGCCGCCGACCGGCCCCGCCGCTCCACCGGCCCGCGCCCGCCCCGGCCCGCGCGCCGTCCGCCGTCCCGGTACCGGCCGGGGTCCCGGTACCGGCCGCCGTCCCGGTACCGACCGGGGTCCCGTCCGTGACACGGGCGGGCGCCCCGGAAGGGGATCCGTCGCCCCTCGCGGCCCCGGTCACGGCGGCGCTCCCGTCAGGGGCGGCCGCCCCGGGCCCGCTTCCGTCGGACCGCCCGGCTCCGCCGGAGGTCCCGTCCGGGGCCCGGTCGGCCGCCGCGCCGCGTCCTTCGTCGGGCCGCCCGGCCCCCACCGGAGCGGAACCTCCACTGCCGTCACCGTTGCCGGTTCCGGCCGGTGCGGCGTCCCCGGCCGTCCGGGCGTCCTCGTCGGGGTGGGACCGCCCGTCCCGGGTCCCGCCCGCGCTGCCCGCCGACGGGCCGGACCCGGCGGGGTCCTGCGTCCCGCCGGACCGGCCGGGACCGGACGGGGCCCCGGAGCGGGGCGCGGCGGCGGGTTCCGGGGCCGGGGTCCGCGTCGCTCCGGGCCGGGTCGCCGCAGGGGGACGGTCCGACGGTCCGGGTCCGTCCGGCGTCGACGGGCGGGGCGGCCCCGCCGGCCACTCCCCCGGTTCGGCCTCCAGCAGGGCCAGGGCCCGCTCCAGGGCCGCCGCCGCCCGTTCCGCCAGGGCCGTGCGGTCGGACGGGGACGGGGTGCGGGTCAGGAGGGCCAGCAGGGTCGCGCCCAGGGCCAGCAGGACGTCCGGGTGCGTGGCGGCCGGCGGGTCGGGGGCCAGGGGTTCCAGGGCGGCGAGGGCCTCGTGCAGCGGGCCGGTGTCCGAGCGGACCTCGCCCAGCCGGATCAGGGTGCGGGCCCGGCGCACGGCGCACTCCGCCCGCAGCTCCGCGTCCTGCGCGGCCGCGGCCGCGGCCCCGGCGGCGGCGAACTCCCGCGCGGCGGCGGCCAGCAGCGCGTCCCCGTCGGGGCCCGCCACCAGGGCCCGCTCGTACAGCACCCGGCCCAGCGCCGCCCGGCCCGCGGCGGTCCGCAGCCCGGTGACGGCCCGTTCGGCCTCCTCCAGCAGCTCCGGGTCCCGCTGGGCCGCCCACAGCCGCAGCAGCACCCCGGCCAGCTCGGTCTCGGCCTCCTCCGGCGGGTCCCCGGGCCCGGCCGGGACCGCCGCGGCCCGCCGCAGCAGGGCGGCGGCGTCGTGGAGGTGGCGGGTGTCGCCGTCGGCCTCGGCGAGCCGGAGGCGTTGGCGGGCCGCCCGTACCGAGGGGGCCCGGCCGGGCGGTACGGGGGCGGGGACCGGCTCGGGGTCCTCCTCCGGGGGCCCGGGCAGGTAGCGGCGTACGACCCTCGCGGAGACCTGCGCGAAGGCCTGCGGCAGCGGCCCGGCCCCCTCGGCCCCCTCCGCGCCCTCCACGGCCGGCTCCCCCACTTCCCCCACCTCCCCCGCCTCCGCGGCCGGGACCCCGGTCAGCTGGGAGACGGCGAGCGCGGGGAAGTTGCGCACTCCCCGGCCGAAGTGCGCCAGGACGTACTCCGAGCAGTGCTTGAGGACCAGCGCGGCCTCGTCCCGCCCCAGCGGCCCCAGCAGCACGTCCCGCACCCCGGGCACGAACTCGTACCACGGCCCGGGCGATGCGCCGGAGCGCCGCAGGAGCCCGCTGAGCAGCACCTCCGCGAGGTCGGACGGCTCCGAGTCGGGCAGCATCGTCCGCTGCACCAGCCGCATCACGGGCAGGGTCAGCGGCGCCGCCGACAGGTACACGGCGAGCTGGACGGCGCCGGGCGCCGCGGAGGAGCGGAAGCGGCGCACCAGCTCGCCCGGCGGCCGTGCGGTGCGGGGCAGCGGTACGGGGGCGGCGGGGTGGCGGGCCAGGACCCGGCCCACCTCGGCCGGTACGGGCCCCGAGCCGAGACCCGCGACGAGCCGGGCCCAGGCGCCGAGCGCGGTCGCGTTCGGCGGGAGCACGGGCACGGTGATCCCGCCCGTGGGCCGCCCGGGCCGGGCCGGCCGGTCCGCGCGGAACCGCAGCCCGGACCCGCCGCCGGAGCCGCCCCCGGGCCCGCGCCCGGAGCCCGCGCCGCCCGGCCCGGCACCGCCGCCCGAGGCCCGTTCCAGCACCCCGCGCTCGGTCGGCAGCCAGCTGCGGTTCCACAGCCGCTGCGGCAGGGGCTGGACCACCGCGCAGGGGGCGCACTCGGCCCAGCGGTGCAGCAGCCGCTGCGCCTCGCCCTCCCGCCAGACCGGCCCGGCGCAGTCGGAGACCACCATGGTCAGCGCCCGACCGGTGGGGTCGCGCAGCTGGTCGCCGGAGCGCACCCCGGCGCCGGGCGCGGGGCCGCGTCCGACGGCGGCGGTGCCGTCGGGGAGCCGGTGCAGGTAGTGCACCTGGACGTCCCGGAAGGCGCCCAGCCGCTCGCACACCGCCCGCAGTTCGTCGAACATGTCCTGCCACACCGCCATGGACGGGGAGGCGTCCATCACCAGCCGTACGGTCGCCTCGCGCCGGCTCTCGGGCCGGAAGACGGGCAGGACCAGCCCGAGGGCGCGGGCGCTGGCCTCGGCGGTGGCCGTCTCGTCGAGGACGGTGCGGGTGGGCGGGCCGGGCGGCCGGTGGCGCTGGAGGGCGCGCAGGGCTCGCTGGATGTCGAGGATCCGGGGCAGGGCGGCCGCCCCGGGCACCCGTACGGGGACCCCGGCGGCGACGGGGACCTCGGCGGCGGGCGCGCTGTCGGAGGCGAGGGTTCCGGCGGGGTGGAGCGCAACGGGGTCC